>CAZUJD010000256.1:0-4493 GCA_964620025.1 uncultured Ramlibacter sp.
TCGTGCGGCAGGAAATCGTGCTCGCGATCATGGGCGGCATCTTCGTGGTCGAGGCGCTGTCGGTGATGCTGCAGGTCATTTACTTCAAGTACACCAAGAGGAAGTACGGCGAGGGCCGCCGTATCCTGAAGATGGCGCCGCTCCATCACCATTTCGAGAAAAGCGGCTGGAAGGAAACGCAGGTGGTCGTGCGTTTCTGGATCATCACCATGCTGCTGTGCCTGGTGGGTCTTTCCACCCTGAAGCTGCGCTGAACACGCCATGGACCAGCTCAAAGACCAAAACGTCCTGATCCTCGGCCTGGGTGCGTCCGGCCTGGCCATGGCGCGCTGGTGTGCTCGCTGCGGCGCGCAGGTGACGGTGGCCGATACCCGCGATGCGCCGCCGCAGCTGGGCGCATTGCGTGAGCAGCTGCCGCAGGCGCGATTTGCCAGTGGTGCATTCACCGCCGCGCTGGTGGAAGGCACGGACATTCGCGCCGTCTTCCGCAGCCCGGGCCTGGCGCCGGCCGATGCAGCGCCTGTGCTGGACGCTGCTCGCGCGACAGGTCTATGGGTGACCAGCGAGTTGGGCCTGTTCGCCCAGGCGTTGGCGGACCTGAAGGCGCGACAGGCCTATGCACCGGCCGTTCTGGCCGTGACCGGCACCAACGGCAAGACGACGGTGACCGCTTTGACCGGCCAATTGGTGGAGCGCGCGGGCAAGACCGTGGCCGTGGCGGGCAACATCGGGCCCACGCTGCTTGACACACTGACGCAAAAACTTGATTCGCAGCCAGATGAAAGTCCGCTGCCCGAGGTCTGGGTGATCGAGCTGTCCAGCTTCCAGCTCGATGGCGTCACGAATTTCGAACCGTCCGCCGCCACCGTGCTCAACGTCACGCAGGACCACCTGGACTGGCACGGCGACATGACGGCCTATGCGGCAGCCAAGGAACGGGTGTTCGGTACGCAGGGCCTCATGGTGTTGAACCGCGAGGATCCCCTGGTCATGAACATGCTGCCGCCGCCCGTTCGTCTGAAAGGCGGCAAGTACGAGCAGCGCAATCACCTCACATTTGGCGGCGACATGCCCCAGCGCCCGGGAGACTTCGGCATTGAGGTGGTGAACGGCATGGCCTGGCTGGTGCGTGCGATGGAAGCCGACGAAACCCTCAGGAAGCGGCGCGGCGAAGAGGTTGAAATCCACATCCAGCGGCTGATGCCGGCTGATGCACTGCGCATCCGCGGGCGGCACAACGCCATCAATGCCCTGGCGGCGCTGGCGCTGGCCTCGGCGGCAGGCTGCGCGCTGGCGCCCATGCTGTATGGCCTGCGCGAATACCGGGGTGAGCCGCACCGGGTGGAGCCAGTGGGCATCATCAACGACATCGAGTATTTCAACGACAGCAAGGGCACCAATGTCGGCGCGACGGTCGCCGCCCTGCATGGCCTGGGCGCCGAGCGCAAGGTCGTCATCATCCTGGGTGGCGAAGGCAAGGGGCAGGACTTCTCGCCTCTGGCAGGGCCGGTGGCACGCTATGCGCGCGCGGCAGTGTTCATTGGCCGAGATGGTCCGTTGATCCGTGCCGTGCTGGAAGGCAGTGGCGTCACGCTGCTGGACGCGGCCGACATGCACGACGCCGTGGTGCTGGCCACCCAGCGTGCCCATGCGGGCGACGCGGTGCTGATGTCGCCCGCCTGCGCGAGCTTTGACATGTTCGACAACTACCCGCACCGCGCCCGTGTATTCCGCGAGGCGGTACAGGCCATTGCCCGCGAAGCGGGTGTTGAGCTGGAGGACCCTGCATGAACGCGCTCGCGTCCCGCGTGGGGGGCTGGTTCAGCGCACTGTCGGGTGGTCCGTCTGCGGGCGACCTGCGCCGCGCCGCGCCCGCGCGCGTGCAGGGCTTTGACCAGCCTCTGCTGTGGGTGACCGTGGCGCTGCTCGCTTTCGGCCTGGTCATGGTGTATTCCGCCTCCATTGCCTTGCCGGACAACCCCAAGTTCGCACGCTATTCGCACACGCACTTCCTGGTGCGGCATGTGGTGTTCCTGCTGATCGCCTTTGTGGCCGCGTTGCTGGCCTTCCAGGTGCCGCTGGCCACCTGGGAAAAATACGCACCCTGGCTGTTCGTGGCGTCACTGTTGATGCTGGTGGTGGTGCTGGTGCCCGGCATCGGAAAGGGTGTCAATGGCGCGCGGCGCTGGATCGGTCTGGGCTTCATGAGCTTCCAGCCATCGGAACTGGCCAAGTTTGCGGTGCTCATCTATGCGGCCGATTACATGGTGCGCAAGATGGACGTGAAAGAGCGCTTCTTCCGCGCCGTGCTGCCCATGGCGGTGGCCGTGGCCGTGGTGGGCATGCTGCTGCTGGCTGAGCCCGACATGGGTGCCTTCATGGTGATTGCAGTGATTGCCATGGGCATCCTGTTCCTGGGCGGGGTGAATGCGCGCATGTTCTTCCTGATCGCGGCGGTGATCGTGGTGGCGTTCGGCCTGATGATTGCCATGAGCGAATGGCGGCGCGAGCGCATCTTCGCCTACCTGGATCCGTGGAGTGAGAAGCATGCGCTGGGCAAGGGCTATCAGCTGTCCCATTCGCTGATCGCCATCGGCCGCGGTGAAGTGTTCGGCGTGGGCCTGGGCGGCAGCGTCGAGAAGCTGCACTGGTTGCCCGAAGCGCACACCGACTTCCTGCTGGCGGTCATTGGCGAGGAGTTCGGCCTGGTTGGTGTGGCCGTCGTGATCGGGCTGTTTTTCTGGATGACGCGGCGCATCATGCATATCGGCCGCCAGGCCATTGCGCTGGACCGCGTGTTTGCCGGGTTGGTGGCGCAGGGCGTAGGCATCTGGATCGGCTTCCAGGCTTTCATCAACATGGGCGTGAACCTGGGCGCCTTGCCTACCAAGGGCCTGACCCTGCCCCTCATGAGCTATGGTGGCTCGGCGATCCTGATGAACCTGGTGGCGATTGCCGTGGTGCTGCGCATCGACTATGAGAACCGCACGCTGATGCGCGGGGGCAGGTCATGAACATGAACGCCGCCGGACCGTCTCAAGGCGTGAAGGCCCCCCCGGGGGGCAGTGCAACACACGCAGTGGCAAGCGTGGGGGCACAACCCTGCGCACTGATCATGGCCGGCGGTACGGGAGGCCATATCTTCCCCGGGCTGGCCGTCGCCCACGCGCTGCGCGCCAGGGGCTGGCGCGTGCACTGGCTGGGTGCACCCGACAGCATGGAAAGCCGTCTGGTGCCGCCGCAGGGCATTGCACTGGAGACGATTGATTTTGGTGGCGTGCGGGGCAAGGGCCCGCTCACGCTGGCATTGCTGCCGCTCAAGCTGTTGCGTGCGTTCTGGCAGAGCATCCAGGTTGTTCGCCGCGTCAAGCCCGATGTGGTGCTGGGCCTGGGCGGCTACATCAGTTTCCCTGGCGGCATGATGGGCGTGTTGCTGGGCAAGCCTCTGGTGCTGCACGAGCAGAACTCCGTGGCCGGCATGGCCAACAAGGTGCTGGCCGGCGTGGCTGACCGGGTGTTCACGGCCTTTCCTGATGTGTTCAAGGCCGGACAGTGGGTGGGCAACCCGCTGCGCGCCGGCTTCCTGTCTGAACCTGCGCCCGCCGCACGCTTTGCCGGCCGCAGCGGGCCGCTGAAGGTGCTGGTGGTGGGCGGCAGCCTGGGGGCCAAGGCATTGAACGAAGTCGTGCCGCAGGCCCTGGCCTTGCTGCCGCAGGAGCAACGGCCGCATGTGCTGCACCAAAGCGGCGCCAGACAGATTGACGAATTGCGGGCCAACTATGCCGCCGCCGGCGTTCAGGCCGAGCTGACGCCGTTCATCGACGACACGGCCGGTGCCTTTGCCGAGGCTGATCTGGTGATCTGCCGCGCCGGTGCCAGCACCGTGACAGAAATCGCGGCCGTGGGTGCTGCCGCGCTGTTCGTTCCGTTCCCGCACGCGGTGGATGACCATCAGACCACCAATGCCCGGTTCCTGACCGCCACGGGTGGTGGCTGGCTGGTCGCACAGTCCGAACTGACTGCACAGGCGCTGGCGCAGATGCTGGCCGCCACTGACCGGGCCGAGCTGGTGCGCCGCGCCGAAGCTGCCAAGCAACTGGAAAAGACGGGGGCGACGGAAGCGATCGTGGCTGCCTGTGAGGAACTCGTGAAATGAAGCACGCCATCAAACACATCCACTTTGTCGGCATCGGCGGCTCGGGCATGAGCGGTATTGCCGAAGTGCTGCTGAATCTGGGCTACACCATCAGCGGTTCCGACCTGTCGGACAGCGCCACGCTCAAGCGCCTGACGGCCCTGGGCATCAAGACGTATGTCGGTCATGCGGCCGCCAATGTGGCGGGTGCCGATGCAGTGGTGACCTCCACGGCGGTTCAGCCCAGCAACCCCGAGGTGATTGTTGCGCGCGAGCGGCGCATTCCGGTTGTGCCGCGCGCACTGATGCTGGCGGAGCTGATGCGCCTGAAGCAGGGCGTGGCGATCGCCGGCACGCA
>CAZUJD010000257.1:0-4488 GCA_964620025.1 uncultured Ramlibacter sp.
GAACGGCGAGCGCTTCAGCGCCGCCAAGGCCTATGTCACGCCCCACCTGTCGCGGCCGAACCTGCAGGTGATCACGGGTGTGCACGCCACCCGCATCCTCACCGAAGGCCGCCGCGCCGTGGGCGTGGAGTACCGCCAGGGCGGCGAGCTGCGCCAGCTGCGTGCCGCGCGCGAGGTCCTGCTTTGCGCCGGCGCGCTGCTGTCGCCGCAGCTGCTGTTGCTGTCAGGCATCGGTGCGGCGGACCAGCTGCGCCAGCACGGCATCGGCGTGGTGCACGACCTGCCCGGCGTGGGCATGCACCTGCACGACCACGTGGACGTGGTGCAGGTGGTGAACGCACCGCACCTGAAGGACCTGTTCGGCCTGTCGCTGTCCGGCCTGGTGCGCGCAGTCAAGGGCATTGTTGAATGGCGCAACTTCCGCACCGGCATGCTGACCACCAATTTCGCCGAGGCGGGTGGCTTCATCAGGAGCCAGCCCCAGGAGGCGCTGCCCGACCTGCAGCTGCACTTTGTGATCGGCAAGCTGGTGGACCATGGGCGCAAGACGGTGTTTGGCCACGGCTATTCATGCCATGTGTGCCTGCTGCGCCCCCTGAGCCGAGGCAGCGTGACGCTGGCCAGCGCCGACCCGCTGCAGCCGCCGCTGATTGACCCCAATTTCCTGGCTGACCCCGACGACATGGCCCGCATGGTGCGCGGCTTCAAGCTGATGCGCAGGCTGCTGCAGCAGCCTGCGCTGGCAGGCTACCGGGGGCAGGAGCTGCCGGTGTCGGCCGCCGCGCAGACCGACGAAGAGATCGAGCAGTTCATCCGCAACTACGGAGACACCATCTACCACCCCGTGGGCAGCTGCCGCATGGGGCCGGGACCGCTGGATGTGGTGGACGCGCAGCTGCGCGTGCATGGCATGCAGGGCCTGCGGGTGGTGGACGCGTCGGTCATGCCGCGCATTGTGGGCGGCAACACCAACGCGCCAGTGATCATGATGGCCGAGAAGGCGGCCGACATGATCCGCGGGGCTTGAGCCTGTGACGCAGTTCACAGGCCACGCCGCCGGCGCCGGCGTTTAAGGTTCTTTTAGCAATCGTTTAAGCAATTCTTAGCGGCGCCCGGCCGCCGGTTCCTTGACACTTCTTTGAGCGGTGCACGGTGCACCTGCCATCCAGCACTGAACGGAGAGAAGAGTCATGAACATCGATACCAATGAACTGCAGCAGGTCGCTGCCGCCACGTCCGCGACGGACGCCCCCCGCATGGACATGTATGCCGGCATCCACAAGGCGTTGCGCGCGCTGATGGCCGACACCCTGCTGGCCGTGGGCCGCATGGACTGCGACGACGATCTGGAGCTGGCCCAGACCACGCAACGTGTGCTGGTCCTGATGGACACCTGCGCGTCGCACCTGAAGCACGAGAACGAATTCATCCACACCGCCCTGGAAGCCCGCGCTCCCGGCGCCAGCGCCGTGATCGCGCACGAACACGAAGACCACCTGGCCCACATCAACCGGCTGGCCAATGCCGCGACGGCGCTGCTGCGCACGCCTGCCGGCCAGCGCGCTGGCAGCGCGCTGGCGCTGTACCGCGAGCTGTCACTGTTCATCGCAGAGAACTTTCACCACATGCATGTGGAGGAGACCGCGCACAACGCCGTGCTGTGGGCCCGTTACACCGACGCCGAGCTGGTGGAGATCCACGACGCGCTGGTGGCATCGATCCCGCCCGAGGAAATGATGGCGATTGCGCGCTGGCTGGTTCCGTTCATGAGCCCCGTCGAGCGCACGGCATTGCTGGCCGACATGCGCGCCAAGGCGCCGGCGCCCGCTTTTGCCGCCGTGCTGGACACGGTGCGTCCGCACCTGACACAGGGCGAATGGGCCAAGCTGGCGCGCAGCCTGGGCCTGCCGCCGGTGGACGGTCTGGTGGGGGTTTAAGCCTCGGCCAGTTCCACGGGCCGCAGCACCGCCAGGCGGAACCGCCCGCGCCCGGTCTTCTCGATGCGGATGTGCGGGCTGTGCTCCACCAGGCGGCGCTGCAGCAGTACCAGGCGCGCCTCCAGGTTGTCGGCCACGTCGGGCAGGCCGATGGAGGCGTCCAGGCGCAGCTCGCGGTTGCTGAATTCGGTGCGCCCTTGCTGGGTGAAGTCTTTCAGCAGCTTCCACAAAATGGCGCCGGCCACACCCTTGATGAGGTAGACGTCGTTGATGAACACACTGTCGTTAGCGCTGAAATGGCGCACCTGCACGATGGCGCCCGTGGCTCCAGCCACAGGATGCGATGTTGTGCCGGCGCCGGCCTGCGGCTCGGCGGCTTCGGTGCTGGCCTGCATCAGGTCCATGGCGGCGCCCAGGTGACCGGCCACGGCCACAAGCATGTCCTCATCTTCAAAGCTGAACTGCAGCTCGGCCGGACTTTCCACAAACAGCACGCCCAGCAGCCGCCCCGCCGACAGCACCGGCACGGCCAGCTGGCTGTGGGGCTGCGCCAGGCCGGGGTAGGGGATGTCGGTGGCGGGCTCGATATCGGGCACGTTGGCATGCAGGCTGTGGCGCATGGCGCGGCTGTACAGGTAGGCGCTGGTCATGTGGCCGATGCGCACCGGTGTGCGTTCGCGCGCGGCCACGCCCACCACGCCCTCGCCCATCTCGATCTCCGAGCCCACGCCCGATGTGGCGTAGCCACTGCTGGCCACGGTGTACAGACGCTGCGTGCCGGCGTCCAGCATCAGCACCATGGCGTGGTGGATGCCCATGAAATCCGTCATGCCGCCCAGCACTGCATTGAGCAGTTCGTCCATGGCGGTGCAGCGCGCCATGCGCTCGCTGCAGCGTCGCACCGCGTTCAGCAGCCCCACGCGCGGTACCGGCGCGGGGAGCGGCTGCCCGGGCACCGATTCAATCTGCTGCACCTCGTACACATCCGACCCCAGCAGGCGGAACACCCCGGCCATGCCGGTGTGTGACGCAATGCCGGCCAGCTGGGCTTTCATCTGTTCGAACAGCGGCCCGGCTGTTTCGGTGCGCAGGTAGCGGATGTGCAGGCGGTAGAAGGCCGCCGTCTGCGGGTGCAGCACCAGCACCGTGGCCACCGGGTTGGCCAGGATGTTCTTGCGGGTGGTGTTGAAGAACTGGAATGACAGTGCCACGTGGCGCGCGTCCACGTAGTACACCTGCGAGATGTAGGCCACATTGGGGATGCCGTCGGCGCTGCAGGTGGCCATGATGCCGGGGATGGCGCCTTCAAAGCAGGGACGGATCTCGTCCAGCGTGGCAGTGACTGTGGTGCTCATGCGTGCCCCGGCAGCAGCGGCGCGCCGGCCTGCGGGCCGGGCGTCTGGTCGAATGCCAGCGCAGGCGTGAAGCTGATGGCCACCAGGTCGTCCAGCCGGTGGGACAGCATGGCACGTGTCATGGGCGGCGGGTAGCCGATGCGCTGGATTTCATGCTCCATCGATTGCAGGTAGCGTGCCAGCACCGGAGCGTCGGCTTCGGTGGCGGCGCGGATCTGTGCCTGGTGCGCCTTGAGCTGCACGGTGCGGTGGGTGGCCGGCTCGCTGAACACCACAGCCACTTCGCCGGTGGCGGCCACGTCCTGCAGCAGCTGGCGCGACTGGCTTCGCGCCAGGAACACCGTGATGTGGCGTCCGCCATCGCTCACCTGGCTGCCCACGGCCCGCATGATGCTGGGGCGGTTGGCCAGGTCGCGCGAGCCCACGATGGTGGACACGCCGCGCGTCATCATGTCCAACAGGTCGGGGGGCAGCTGGGTCAGGGCGGTGCTCATGAGGTGATCCGTATCAGGCCTGGAAGCGCTTGCGGGTCAGGGCCAGCGCCACCCAATACGCGGCGACGGTGTATGCCACCAGTACCAGCGTGTGGCGTAGTGGATGCTCGGGCCACTGGTCCATGAACAGCGGTCGCACGATCTCCACGGCGTTGGTCAGCGGCAGCCAGTCGGACACCACGCGCACAGCGTAGGGCAACTGTTCGCGCGGAAAGAAAACGCCCGACAGGAACATCATGGGCGTGAGGAACAGCGTGAAGTAGTAGGTGAAGAAGTCATAACCCCTGGCCAGCGCATTGAAGATCAGCGCAATGCAGCTGAAGGTGATGCCCGCACCCAGCAGCACCGGCCAGGCCAGCAGCAACCGGGGGCTGTGGCTGATGCCCAGTGCCAGCATCACGCCCAGGATGGCGGTGACGGTGAACAGTGCCTTGAAGGCGGCCCACAGCATTTCGGCCAGCACCACGTTGTCCAGGGTTACCGGCGCGTTCATGATGCCGTCCCAGGTTTTCTGCACATGCATGCGCGAAAAGGCCGAATACAGCGCCTCGAAACTGGCCGCATTCATGGCGCTCATGCAGATGGAGCCACTGGCCAGGAACAGGATGTAGGGCACCTTGTCGGCGCCCACCTGCACCTGCCCCACCAGCGCGCCCATGCCGTAGCCAAAAGCCACCAGCCACATCAGCGGCTCGGCGATGT
>CAZUJD010000258.1:0-4480 GCA_964620025.1 uncultured Ramlibacter sp.
TTGCCGACTACTCGGGAACGATCATGCTCAATGGCACCGGGCACTCTTGGTGCATCGGCAATTCGCGAGGAAATGGTTGCGGCGGACTGTGTGTGCTACAGGCTCAGATGTGCGTGGACTGCGCATATGGCGTGATCGGCCCCGAGCATCGGCCAGTATGGGAAGGCATTCGGGAACAGCAAATGGAAGCACTCGCTCTCAACGACATGGGCCCGGGTGGCCAGGCAAGAGCCAAGGAAATCTTGACCAAAGCAGAAGGGGTGCTCCGCAGGCTCGACGGCGAGAATTCGGCATGAGCCCGGTCTCCGCTGCCGCACGACGAGGACTGGCTTCCCACCAGGAGAGGTCGATACAAGCCACCCGCAAGGAGCTCGAGCGCGCGCTTGCGCGGATCGAGAGCGGCAAGACCAAGGTCGTGAAGACGGGCGCGCGGATCAGTGTCGCTGCCGTGTGCGACGAGGCGGGCATCGAGCGCTCGACCCTCTATCGGTACCATGAGCCCGTCTTGCGGAAGATTGGCGAGGCGAAGAAAAAGATCGAGCACAGCGACAGCAAGCATCGCCGGGCCGAGCAAGCACGCGCGGCGGCCAAGCAACACGACTATCGAGCGCTCGCGGAGGAGGCTCAAGCAGAAGCCGCCGCCCTCGCCCGCATCAACTATCGGCTCCAGGCGCGGATATCCGAATTGGAGGAAATGCTTCGGGGCAGGGATTCGGTCATCCAGGGCATGAAGGACCGAGTGAAGCCGGTCCGGTGACCGACTTGGCTCACTCTGCTTCCCGCGATCCTCAATTCGGGGGTGCCGTTGCGCAACATGATGAGTGTTGCTTCAGACCCGTTGCACAGTGAAAAAACCAATACGCAACACTTCTTCTGGTTACATAAATGGTGCGGCACCAGCAGCACGTCGGCCGACAGCGGCGCGCCCGACTGCACCAGCGCCTGTTCCTGGGCCTGTTCGATATCGCCGGCCAGCAGGGCCACCGCACCGCCGGCCGCAGCACTGGCCGTGATGCGCAGCACGCAGCTCAGGGTGTTGGGCTTGCCGCCCGCCGCCAGCGCGCCCGCCCCGGGGTGCAGGATTTCCAGGGCCACACCGTCCCACTGCCAGCGCTGTCCGGCCTCACACGGGGCCACGGGCCGCAGCGCCTGCAATTCGTGCTGCAGGCTGATGGAACCCAGCACGCGGGCCTGTGGCTGCATGGCCAGCACGGCGGCGGCGCCGCCCGTGTGGTCGCTGTCGCGGTGGCTGAGCAGGAGCACATCCACCCGCTCGCCCAGTGCACGCAGCAACGGCACCAGCACGCGGTGCCCGGCGTCGCTGTCGGGCCCGTAGCGCGGGCCGGCGTCATACAACAGCGTGTGGCTGGCCGTGCGTACCACCACCGCATTGCCCTGCCCCACGTCGGCGGCCAGCAGCTCGAACTGGCCGTGGGGTGGGCGCAGCGGCTGCCACAGCAGCACGGGCACCAGCAGGGGCAAGCCCAGCAGCCGCAGGGGCCAGGGCCAGCGCATGGCCAGCACCACGCCGCCCAGCACGCCCGCCGCACCGGCCCACCAGGGCGCCGCCGGCACCGACACACTGGCCCATGGCCACTGCGCCAGCCATTGCAGCACGCTGCCCAGGCCCTGTACGGCCAGCGCGGCGGCGTCCCACAGCGGCGGCGCCAGCACGCCCAACAGGGCCAGCGGCGTCACCACCAGCGTCACCCAGGGTATGGCCAGCAGGTTGGCCGGCAGCCCCACCACCGATGCCTGGCCGAACAGCAGCAAGCCCAGCGGCGTCAGCGCCAGCGTCACCACGGCCTGCTCGCGCAGCATGGCGGCGGCCCGTGCGCGGACACCCCGGCGCTGCGGGTCCAGCCCGCCATCGGTGGCAAACAGCACGCCCACCGCCACAAAGCTCAGCCAGAAGCCGGGCTGCAACAGGGCCCACGGGTCCAGCGCCACCACCACGGCACAGGCCAGCAGCCAGGTCAGCGGCCAGGGCCAGCGCACTCCGGCCACGCGCAGCACGGCCACCGTGGCCAGCATCCAGACGGTGCGCTGGGCCGGCACGCCCAGGCCACTGAACAGCGCATAGCCGGCGGCCAGCAACAGGCCCCCGGCCAGCGCCGCATGCTGGGCCGGCCAGGCCAGGCACAGGCGAGGGCTGCGCCGCCACAGCCAGCCCACCACCGCTGCGGCCACCCAGGCAAACAGCGTGATGTGCAGGCCCGAGATGCTCATCAGGTGCGCCACACCAGTGGCGCGGAAGATGTCCCAGTCGGTCCGTTCGATGGCATTCTGGTCGCCGGTCACCAGCGCCGCCACGATGCCCGCCAGCTTGCGGTCGTCCACCCGGGCAAGGATGTCGTCGCGCACCTGCTGGCGGGCCTGTTCCACCGGGTGCCACCAGGTCGCGCCCAGGCGCTGCGGGGGGGCGTCGCGCGGGCCAGCGCGCACATAGCCCGTGGCCTGCACGCCCTGCTCCCACAGCCACAGCTCGTAATCGAACCCGTGCGGGTTCAGGTGGCCGTGCGGCGCCTTCAGCCGCACCGTCATCTGCCAGCGCTCGCCGGCGCGCAGGTCAGCGGGCTGGCGTGTGAGCTCTGCACCGGCTGCGCCGCCATACCAGCCAAGCTGCAGTTGCGGCGGCAGGCGCACCTCATCAGCGCCCAGCCGCGCCGATTCCACCGCCAGGCGCAGCCGCAGGCCGGTTTCATGGCGCTGTGGCATGGCCACGACAACGCCCGTCACCCGCAGGTCGCGGCCTTCCAGTGCGGGCGCCAGGGCCTGGCCGGCAAAGGTCTGGGCCCGCCAGCCGCTGGCGGCGCCGCCAGCCAGCAGGGCACCGAGCAGCGCCAGCACCCAGGCCCACCGGCTTGCTATCTTTTTTGAAGCGCACAACCCAAGCAGCACCATCCCGGTCACTGTCAGGCTTGCATAGACCGGGGCCGGCCACAGGGTTGCCTGCTGGAGTTGAAGCGCTGCGCCGGCCACGCTGGCGCCCAGCACGGGCGCCAGCAGCCCCGTGCCGCCCTCCCTGTCTTCCGTTGGCTGCGGCATGGCCCGATTGTCCACGGTCTGCCGCGATCGTCATGTCCACTGGCTCAGACCTTGCTAGGATGTGCCGCATGTCCATCCATGCCGCCCTGAACCACGTCACCCACTACAAATACGACCGTCCGGTCAGCCTGGGGCCGCAGGTCATCAGGCTGCGACCGGCACCGCATTGCCGCAGCAATGTCATTTCGTATTCGCTCAAGGTCGAGCCCGCGGGCCATTTCGTCAACTGGCAGCAGGACCCTTTCGCCAACTACCAGGCGCGCCTGGTGTTCCCTGAAAAGACCACCGAATTCAAGGTCACGGTGGACCTGGTGGTCGAGATGGCGGTGTACAACCCGTTCGACTTCTTCCTGGAGCCCGAGGCCGAGAACTTCCCGTTCAAGTACGCCCCCATGGTGCGCGACGAGCTGGCGCCCTACCTCACGACCGAGCCCATGACGCCGCTGGTCAAGGCCTATCTGGACAAGATCGACCGCAAGCAGCGCCGCACCATCGACTTCCTGGTGGGCCTGAACCAGCAGGTGGCAAAGGACATCAAGTACCTGATCCGCCTGGAACCCGGCGTGCAGTCGCCTGAAGAAACCCTCAAGCTGGCCAGCGGCTCCTGCCGCGACTCCGGCTGGCTGCTGGTGCAACTGCTGCGCCATATGGGCCTGGCCGCACGCTTTGTGTCGGGCTACCTCATCCAGCTGGTGCCTGATGTCAAGTCACTCGACGGGCCCAGCGGCACGACGGTGGACTTCACCGACCTGCATGCCTGGTGCGAGGTCTACCTGCCGGGCGCGGGCTGGATCGGGCTGGACGCCACCTCGGGCCTGATGGCCGGAGAGGGCCACATTCCCCTGGCCTGCACACCCCAGCCCTCGGGCGCCGCGCCCATCGAAGGCGGCGTGGACAAGGCCGAGGTCGACTTTGCCCACCACATGGTGGTGTCGCGCATCTACGAATCGCCGCGCGTGACCAAGCCCTACACCGAAGACCAGTGGGCCAGGGTGCTGGCGCTGGGTGACGCGGTGGACGCCGAGCTGCAGGCCGGTGACGTTCGCCTGACCATGGGTGGCGAGCCCACTTATGTGGCGGTCTCCGACCGCGACGCGCCCGAGTGGAACACCGACGCGCTGGGCCCCACCAAGCGTGGGTATGCAACCGAACTGGTGCACAAGCTGCGCGCCGAATACGGCGACGGTGGCTTCCTGCATTTCGGCCAGGGCAAGTGGTATCCGGGTGAGCAGCTGCCGCGCTGGGCCCTGTCGATCTGCTGGCGCGCCGACGGCCAGCCCGTGTGGCGCAACCCGGCCCTGTTTGCCGACGAGCGCGACGCGCACCACTACACCAGCGAAGACGCCAGGCGCTTTGCCCACACGCTGGCCGGCAAGCTCAACCTGACCAGCCGCTTCATCCAGCCCGGCTACGAAGACGTGTTCTATTACCT
>CAZUJD010000259.1:0-3228 GCA_964620025.1 uncultured Ramlibacter sp.
TTGGCCTCGTACATCAGGCGCAGCTTGCCGGCCTTGTTCGGCTCGCGCCGGTCCCAGGGGTACATGGGCACGCCGCCGCGGCTCAGGATGCGGTGCACGTCGGCCACCATGCTGGCGATCCAGCGCATGTTGAAGTCCTTGCCGCGCGGGCCTTCCTTGCCCTGCAGGCATTCATCAATGTAGCGGCGCACCGGCGTGTCCCAGTGGCGCATGTTGCTCATGTTGATGGCGAATTCCCTGGTGTCCGCGGGGATCTGCACGTTTTCCTGTGTCAGCACGAACGAACCCTGCTCGCGGTCCAGTGTGAACATGGCCACGCCGTCGCCCACCGTCAGCACCAGCGTGGTCTGCGGTCCGTACACGCAGTAGCCCGCAGCCACCTGCTTGCTGCCGGGCTGCAGGAAGTCGGCTTCCTCGACGCCGCGGTCGCCCTCGGGCATCTTCAGCACGCTGAAGATGGTGCCGATGCTGACGTTCACGTCGATGTTGCTCGAGCCGTCGAGCGGATCGAACAGCAGCAGGTATTCGCCCTGCGGGTAGCGGTTGGGCACCACGTAGATGCCGTCCATTTCCTCGGACGCCATGGCCGCCAGGTGGCCGCCCCATTCGTTGGCTTCGATCAGCACTTCGTTGGCGATGATGTCCAGCTTCTTCTGTACTTCGCCCTGCACGTTTTCGCTGCCGGCGCTGCCCAGCACACCGCCCAGCGCGCCCTTGTTCACGGCCTGGCTGATGCTCTTGCACGAGCGGGCCACCACCTCCAGCAGCAGGCGCAGCTGCGACGGGATGTGGCCGTCCACGCGCTGCTGTTCAACGAGGTAGCGGGTGAGGGATATTTTTTGCGTCATTCGAAGCCTCTGTTAAGTCCAGTGTCTGTTCCAGTGCCACCGTGGAACCGGCTTTGCCGGGCCACGGGTGGCGCCCCCTGGGGGGAGGCGGCCGAAGGCCGCACCGGGGGGGATGCCTAATCAGCCAGGGCGCGGGTCACAACTTCACGCACGTCGTTGGAAAGGTCGGTCCGGGCGGCCACACGGGCAATGGCCTCGCGTGCGGCGCTGCGGCAGGGTTCGACCAGCTTGGTCCAGCGGTCCAGCGCGCGCGCCAGCCGGGCGGCCACCTGCGGGTTGATGGCGTCCAGCTCGATCACGCGTTCGCTCCAGTACACATAGCCGGCAGCATCGGTGCGGTGAAACGCGCCGGGGTTGGCGCTGCAGTAGCTGAAGATCACGCTGCGTGCGCGGTTGGGATTGCGGATGTTGAAATCGGGGTGGCGCATGAGCTGCTTCACAGCCGGCAGCACGTTGCCGCCGCGGTCGGGCGCGCCCGCCTGCAGCGCAAACCATTTGTCCAGCACCAGGGCCTCGTCCTTGAACATCGCGTGAAAGCGCTGCAGGGCCTGCTCGGCCAGGGCGTGGCCGCTGGTCACCAGTGCCGACAGCGCATTGAAGCGGTCGGTCATGTTGCCGGCGTCCTTGAAGCGCTGGTAGGCCTTGCCAGGCCACACGGTGTCGCCGGTCTGGCGCGCGGCCAGGCACAGGTGCGCAAGCGCCAGGCCGGCCAGCGCGCGGCGGCCGCTGGACACCGGGTCGGGTGTGTAGGCGCCGTTGTCGCGGTGGGCATCAAAGGCCCAGGCCCAGTCCTCGTGCAGGGCCTGCGCCAGCTGCTCGCGCATGGCTTCACGCACGGCATGGATGCGCTGCGGATCCACCAACTCCAGCTGTTCAGCGATGTAGGTCTCAGCCGGCAGCGTGAGCACCAGTTCCTTGAAGGCAGCGTCCAGCGCGGGGTGGCGCAGGATGCTGCGCATGGCTTGCACGTACGGGGCGTCCAGCGCGACCGGGCCGGCGCCGGGCGCCACAAAGGCGGCCGCGCGGCGCAACGACAGGCGCTGGCCGGCTTCCCAGCGGTTGAACGGGTCGGTGTCATGGGCCAGCAGCGTCAGCAGCTGCTCATCGGTGTAGTCGCAGTCCAGGATCACCGGTGCGCTGAAGCCGCGCAGCAGCGACGGCACGGGCTCGGCATCGATGTTGTCAAACACCAGCGTGTCGCTGCTGTCGGTCAGCACATGCATGCCCGACGCGATCTGGCTGCCGTCGGTCGCCAGCAGGCCCCAGGCCACGGGGATCACGTAGGGCTCCTTGGGCGGCTGGCCCGGTGTGGGCGCGCAGCTTTGCGCCAGTGTCAGCGTGTAGCGGCGTGCGGCGGCGTCATGGCTGCCGGTGGCGCGCACGCGCGGTGTGCCGGCCTGGCTGTACCAGCGCTTGAACTGTGGCAGCAGGTTGGCCAGCGGCGAGCCGGGGTTGGCGTCGGCAATGGCCTGGGCAAAGTCGTCGCAGGTTACGGCCTGGCCGTCGTGGCGCTCAAAATACAGCGCCATGCCCTTGGCGAAACCGTCCCGTCCGGTCAGGGTCTGCTGCATCCGCACCACCTCGGCTCCCTTTTCATAGACCGTGACGGTGTAGAAGTTGTTGATCTCCAGGTAGCTGTCGGGCCGCACCGGGTGGGCCATGGGGCCGGCGTCTTCGGGGAACTGTGCGGTGCGCAGCACGCGCACGTCTTCAATGCGCTTGACGGCGCGGGCCGATGCTTCCCCGGCCAGGTCCTGGCTGAACTCCTGGTCGCGAAAGACCGTCAGGCCTTCCTTCAGGCTCAGCTGGAACCAGTCGCGGCAGGTCACGCGGTTGCCCGTCCAGTTGTGGAAGTACTCATGGCCCACCACCGATTCAATGTTGGCGAAATCGGTGTCGGTGGCCGTGGCCTGGCTGGCCAGCACGTACTTGGTGTTGAAGATGTTCAGGCCCTTGTTCTCCATGGCGCCCATGTTGAAGTCGCTGGTGGCGACGATCATGAAGCGCTCCAGGTCCAGGCTCAGGCCGAAGCGGGCCTCGTCCCAGGCCACGCTGGCCATCAGGGAGTTCATGGCGTGCTCGGTCTTGTCCAGGTCGCCGGGTCGCACGTACACCTGCAGCAGGTGGTCGTTGCCCGCGCGCGAGGTGATGCGCTGCTCGCGGCACACCAGCTGGCCCGCCACCAGCGCGAACAGGTAGCTGGGCTTGCGGTGCGGGTCCACCCAGCGGGCGAAATGGCGGCCATCTTCCAGGTCGCCCTGCTCCACCAGGTTGCCGTTGGACAGCAGCACCGGGTAGCGGGCCTTGTCGGCGCGCAGCGTGACCGTGTACATGGACATGACGTCCGGACGGTCCAGGAAATAGGTGATGCGGCGAAAAC
>CAZUJD010000259.1:3238-4474 GCA_964620025.1 uncultured Ramlibacter sp.
CCTCGCACTGCGTGAAGAAGGAGTCGTTGCTGACGTACAGGCCCATCAGCTTGGTGTTCTTGGCGGGCGCGCAGGTGGTGAAAATTTCCAGCGCAAAGGGTTCGTGGCCTTCGGGCAGGTTTTCCAGCACCAGCTGGCTGCCGTCCATCTTGAAGCTGGTGCCCTGGCCATTGACCAGCACGCGGGCCAGGTTCAGCTCCTCCCCATCCAGGCGCAGAGGCTGGGGCGGCAGCGCCGGGTTGCGGCGCAGCGTCATCTTGTTCAGCACACGGGTTTTGGCCGGGTCCAGGTCGAAGGTGAGTTCGACCGTGTCGATCCAGAAGGCCGGCGCCTGGTAGTCGGCCCGGTGGATCACGGTGGCTTGTCCTTCACGCATGAAGCTTCTCCAGGAAATCGGATGAAATGAGTTCGTTGTAATCGCGCACGCTGGCCAGCACGTGGGGCCCGGCCAGTTCCTGCGCGCTGTGGCTGGTGCAGACCGCCACGGCACGCATGCCGGCGCGGCGCGCGGCCTCGATGCCAAAGGGCGCGTCTTCAAACACGATGCATTCGGCGGCGTGGGCACCCAAACGGCGTGCCGCCTCCAGGAAGATGGCCGGCTCGGGCTTGCCCGGCAGGCCCTCATCACCGCCCACCACGGCGTGCGGTGCCTGGGCCATGGCCAGGTGGGTGAAGGCAAACGCGATGTTGTGGCGGTCGCCCGCCGTACCCACGCCGATCTTCAACCCGCGCGCATGCGCACGCCCGGCAAAGTCGCGGAAGCCGCCGACCTCTGCAAACACGGGTGCGAACAGCTCGCGGTAGATCGACTCCTTTTCGTCGATCAGGGCCTGCAGCTCATCCGGGGCGAAATCGCGGCCGAACAGCACCTGCATGCATTCGGCGCCATTGCGCCCGGTGGTGCGCTGAAGGATCTCTTCGGGCGTCATGTCCACGCCATGGCGGCGCGTGAATTCACCCCAGCTCCTGCCGTGGTACGGCATGGAGTCGATCATGGTGCCGTCCATGTCGAAGATCAGCGCGCTGGTTCTCATCACACGCCTTGTTTCAGCGATGCTTCGATGAACGCGTCCAGGTCGCCGTCCAGCACTTTCTGCGTGGCCGAAATTTCCACGCCGGTGCGCAGGTCCTTGATGCGGCTGTTGTCCAGCACGTAGCTGCGGATCTGGTGGCCCCAGCCCACGTCGGTCTTGGTGTCTTCCAGCTTTTGCTGCTCTTCCATGCGCTTGCGCATTT
>CAZUJD010000260.1:0-4187 GCA_964620025.1 uncultured Ramlibacter sp.
AAACCATGTCTACCGCATCGTCCAGGAGGCCACGACCAATGCCATCCGCCACGGACACGCCAGCAGCATCCAGCTGTCGCTGATGGAAAACGGCAAGTACATGCAGCTTGCCATCCAGGACAACGGCAGGGGCTGGGCCGAGAACCACCAGAAGGCCGGTACCGAGGGTATCGGCATCCGTTCGATGCGCGCCCGCGCCCGCGCCATCCGGGGCCACCTGGAATTTGAAGGTACCCCGAATTCGGGGCTGCGCCTGCAGCTGACCTGGCCCATGCGGTCCCACACGGCGCTGGCCCAAGACGAAACGCAGGACGAAAGCACTACGCTCTAGCGTTGCCCCGGATCAGCCGGCACCACCCTGCCCGACACGCTGCGCCACGCCATCACGCACCAGCGTCTCCAGGAAGTCCCTGGCGTTGTCAACTTCCCAACGGGCTTGCCGGGCGAACCAGGCCACGGTGACCGCGCGGTGCGACATGACCGACAGCGCCCGCAGCACACCGGCCGTGCGGATGGTCCCCGGCATGTCGGGCCAGGTGACCAGGCGGTAGCCCGACACCGCAACCCCTGTGGACATGCCGCCATCCGGGGCCGGTTCGTCATCGGCAGACACAGACGCCCAGGCGGACAAACGGTTCAACCACATCCCGGTGGAACGATCAAAAGACATGACGCAACGTGGGGGACATGCGGCCACTGTAGCCCCGGCGGCCGCGTCCGGACTGCGGGTCCACCGCAGGCGGCGCTAGGTAGTTAGCGCATCAGCCCAGCTGACCGGACACCAGCCGCAATACCCGCGCGCATCGCGCCGCCAGCGACGGGTCGTGCGTGACCATCACGAAGGCCGTGCCGTGATCGCGCGCCAGCCCCAGCATCAGGTCGAACACGCCGTCGGCCGTGCTGCGGTCCAGGTTGCCGGTGGGCTCGTCGGCCAGCACACAGGCCGGGCGGGCGACCAGCGCGCGGGCAATCGCCACGCGCTGGCGCTCGCCACCCGACAGTTCCGACGGGCGGTGGTGCACGCGGCCGGCCAGGCCCACCTCGGCCAGGATGCGCCGGGCTTCGGCGGCCGCCTGTTCGCGCGGCATGCGGCGTATCCACAGCGGCATGGCCACGTTGTCCATGGCACTGAACTCGGGCAACAGGTGGTGGAACTGGTACACAAAACCCAGGTGCTGGTTGCGAAGGCGGCCCTGAGCTGCAGCATCGAGCCCGGCCATCGGCTGGCCCAGCAGTTCCACCGACCCGCTGGTGGGCGCATCCAGCCCGCCCAGCAGGTGCAGCAAAGTGCTCTTGCCCGAACCCGATGCGCCGACGACGGCCAGTGTTTCACCCGCATGCACGTCCAGGTCCACGCCCCTGAGTACCGTGACATCGATCAGGCCCTCGTGAAAGCGCTTGGTCAGGCCACGTGCGCTCAGCACTGGATTGGTATTGAGATCACTCATAGCGCAGCGCCTCTGCGGGATTCACGCGGCTGGCGCGCCAGCTGGGGTAAATGGTGGCCAGGAAGGCCAGCACCAGCGAGATGATGGCCACCGGCACGATGTCGGCGCCCTGCGGGTCGCTGGGCATGCGGCTGATGAGGTAGATGTCCTTGGGCAGAAAGCTCGCCTGGAACAGCCGCTCCAGCGCGGGCACAATCACGTCGATGTTGAAGGCGATCCCCAGGCCCAGCAGCAAGCCGGCGCAGGTGCCGATCACCCCCACCATCGCCCCTTGCACCATGAATACACCCATGATGCTGGACGGGCTGGCACCCAGCGTGCGCAGGATCGCGATATCCGCCCGCTTGTCCGTCACGGTCATCACCAGCGTGCTGACCAGATTGAACGCCGCCACCGCCACGATCAGGGTCAAGATGATGAACATCATTCTTTTTTCAAGCTGCACCGCGGCAAACCAGGTGCGGTTCTGGCGCGTCCAGTCGCGCAGCAGCACCCGCCCGGTGATCATGGGGCCCAGTTCATCGACCACGGTGCGGGCCTGGTGCAAATCCTTGAGCTTCAGGCGGATGCCCGTGGGGCCTTCCAGCCGGAAGATCAGCGCTGCATCGGCCACATGCAGCATGGCCAGCGCCGAGTCGTATTCATAGTGGCCGGAATCAAACAGCCCGACCACTGTCATCTGCTTCAGGCGCGGCACCACGCCAGCCGGCGTGACCTGGCCGCTGGGCGCGATCAGCGTCACCACGTCACCCTCACGCACGCCCAGCGAACGGGCCAGCTCGCCCCCCAGCACGATGCCAAAGCCTCCGGGCTGCAGCCGCGACAGCACCGTGTCCTTGAGCACGCCAGCCAGATCGGTCACATCCGGTTCGCGCGCCGGGTCGATGCCGCGCACCAGCACGCCCTTCATGTCCTCGCCGCGCGCCAGCAGCGCCTGCGCCGACACAAAGGGCGCCACGCCGGTGACCTGCGGGTGGCGGCGAACCTCCGCCATGATGCGGTCCACATCGGGCAATGCACCGTTGCCTGGCTCGAAGATCTCTATGTGCGAGACCACGCTGAGCATGCGGTCGCGTACCTCTTTCTGGAAACCGTTCATCACCGACAGCACGATGATCAGTGCCGCCACGCCCAGCGCAATGCCCAGCATGGAAACACCCGAGATGAAGGAGATGAAGCCATTGCGCCGGGTGGCGCGGCCTGCGCGGGTGTAGCGCCAGCCCAGGGCCAGTTCGTAGGGAAGTTGCATGGATAGGTGTTGGGGACCAGGGCGGATTGTTACATCCCGGACAATAGCGGCCATGTCGGACAGCACCCACTTGTTGATACCCTTTGCCGCCTGCAGCGCCGACGGCAGCCGCGAGGCACTGCGCACGCTGGCCCTGCCCCACCTGGAAAAGCTGCTGGCGCGCCTGACGGCGACCCGCGCCGACACCGGCACCGAGGAGGACCTGAGCCCTCCACACGAGCGCGCGCTGGCACACGCCTATGGCCTGTCGGCACCCGACGGCAGCCTGCCCTGGGCCGCCTTGCATGCCCGTGATTCAGGCCGGCAGGCTGGTGATCCTGCGGATCAGGCCTGGGCCTGGATCACGCCCTGCCACTGGCGCATGGGGCGTGACCATATCCTCATGCTGCACCCGCTGGCACTGGACCTGGACGCACAGGATGCCCAGACGCTGCTGGACGCCATGCGACCCTATTTTGCGCAGGACGGCATCTCGCTGGAATACGACGCGCCCACCCAGTGGCTGGCACGTGGCGAGCCCTTTCGGCACCTGGCCACGGCGTCGCTGGACCGGGTGATCGGCCGCGATGTGAACGCCTGGATGGCGCGTGGCGATGCGGCGCGCACACTGCGCCGTCTGCAGTCGGAAATGCAGATGCTGCTGTACACCCACCCGGTGAACGAAGCGCGCGAACGCGGCGGCCTGCTGAGCGTCAATTCATTCTGGGCCAGCGGTACCGGCACCCTGCCTCCCCGCAGCGGCACCCCGCCTGCCGGCCTGCGTGTACCCCACTACCTGCGTGATGCGGCCCTGCGCGGGGACTGGGCGGCCTGGGCCGACGCCTGGCGACTGCTGGACGGTGGCGAATGCGCCAGGCTGCTGGGCGAGCTGGACGCGGGCCGACAGGTCGCGCTCACGCTGTGCGGCGAACGCAGCGCCCAGACGTTTGAATCCCGCCCCCGAAGCCTGTTTCGCCAGTTGTCCAGCCGGCTGGCACGCACCCCCCTTTCCACCTGGCTGGATCCGTTATGAAAATTTTTTCCCGAGACGTTCCGCCCCGTGCGGCCTGGGCGCTGGAGCAGGCCGGTGTGCACCCGCTGCTGGCGCGCCTGTACGCCGCGCGCGGTGTGTCCACCCGCGACGAACTGGACGACGGCCTGGCCCGGCTGCTGCCGCCCGCCGCCCTGATGGGGGCGCAAGCCGCCGCCGTGCTGCTGGCCGATGCCATCCGCGACGGCAAGCGCCTGTGCGTGGTGGCCGACTCTGACTGCGACGGCGCCACCGCCTGCGCCGTGGCCGTGCGTGGCCTGCGCCTGCTGGGCGCGCAACACGTGGGTTATCTGGTGCCCGACCGGGTGGTGGACGGCTACGGCCTGACAGCCCCCATTGCGCAGCGCGTGAAAGACAGCGGCGCGGACCTGCTGATCACCGTGGACAACGGCATTGCCAGCGTGGACGGCGTGGCCAGGGCCAACCAGCTGGGCCTGCAGGTGCTGGTGACCGACCACCA
>CAZUJD010000260.1:4197-4454 GCA_964620025.1 uncultured Ramlibacter sp.
CAGCTGCCGGCGGCCGGTGTCATCGTCAACCCCAACCAGCCGGGCTGCACATTTGAGAGCAAGTCCATGGCCGGAGTGGGCGTGATGTTCTACGTCATGCTCGCGCTGCGCTCGCAGCTGCGCGAGCGGGGGATTTTTGATCAGGCCAGCCAGCCGAAGCTGGATGCCCTGCTGCCACTGGTCGCCCTGGGCACCGTGGCCGACGTGGTCCGGCTGGATGCCAACAACCGCCGGCTGGTGGCACAGGGTCTGCGGCG
>CAZUJD010000261.1:0-4437 GCA_964620025.1 uncultured Ramlibacter sp.
TTCGCGCATGGCCCGGGCATGCACGGCGGGCGTGACCACCGGCGCGGGCGAATAGGCCCCCATGCCACCCGTGTTGGGGCCTTCGTCGCCGTCCAGCAGGCGCTTGTGGTCCTGGCTGGTGGCCAGCGGCGTCACGTTCCTGCCGTCGCACAGCACGATGAAGCTGGCCTCTTCGCCCTGCAGGAACTCTTCGATCACCACCCGCGCGCCGCCTTCGTTGTGGGTCACGCCCAGCGTGTTGTCCACCAGCATGAAGTCAATGGCCTCGTGCGCCTCGGCCAGCGTCATGGCTACCACCACACCCTTGCCCGCCGCCAGGCCGTCGGCCTTGACCACGATGGGCGCGCCCATCTTGTCCACATAGGCATGGGCCGCGGCCGGATCGGTGAAGGTTTCGTATTCGGCCGTGGGGATGCCGTGGCGCTTCATGAACGCCTTGGAGAACGCCTTGGAGCTTTCCAGCTGCGCGGCGGCCCGGGTGGGGCCGAACACCCGCAGGCCATGTGCGCGGAATTCATCCACCACGCCGGCGGCCAGCGGGGCTTCCGGACCCACCACCGTCAGGGCGATCTTTTCGGCCTGCGCCCATTCGCGCAGGGCTTTCACGTCGGTGATGTTGACGTTGACCAGCCGCTTGTCCAGCGCCGTGCCGCCGTTGCCGGGCGCCACGTAAACCGCCTGCACCTTGGGCGACTGCGCCATCTTCCAGGCCAGGGCGTGTTCGCGGCCACCGCCACCAATGATGAGGACTTTCATGCTTCTGAGATCTCGGCGTTGTGATAGACCTCTTGCACGTCGTCCAGGTCTTCAAGGATGTCCAGCAGTTTCTGCATTTTTGCAGCGTCGTCGCCGGCCAGGGCGATGGTGTTTTCGGGGCGCATGGTCACCTCGGCCACCTCGGGCTTCAGGCCCGCGGCCTCCAGGGCGTTCTTGACGGATTCAAAGTCGGGAAAGGCGGTGAGCACCTCGATGGCGCCGTCTTCACCGGTGATGACGTCTTCGGCGCCGGCGTCCAGCGCCACTTCCATGAGCTTGTCTTCGCTGGTGCCGGGCGCAAAAATCATCTGCCCGCAGTGCTTGAACTGGAAGGCCACGGAACCCGCCGTGCCCATGCTGCCGCCGTATTTGCTGAACGCGTGGCGCACATCGGCCACGGTGCGCACCTTGTTGTCGGTCATGGTGTCCACGATGATGGCCGCGCCGCCGATGCCGTAGCCTTCGTAGCGGATTTCTTCGTAGTTCACGCCTTCCAGGTTGCCGGTGGCCTTGTCGATGTTGCGCTTGACGGTGTCGATCGGCAGGTTGGCCGCCTTGGCCTTTTCAACCGCAAGCCGCAGCCGCGGGTTGGCCGACAGGTCACCACCGCCCAGCCGGGCCGCGACCATGATTTCGCGGATGACGCGCGTCCACACCTTGCCGCGCTTTTCGTCCTGGCGGCCTTTCCGGTGTTGGATATTGGCCCATTTACTGTGTCCAGCCACGGGAAACCCTTCTGTCTTCAATTAATCTACAGCCCGCGATTCTACTTTTTACAACCCGACGGAGCCCCGCCATGGCCGACCCCCTGCTGATAGCCAAGAACGCCACCACCACCTGCGAACTGCTGCCCGGCCTGGCCAACCGGCACGGCCTGATCACCGGCGCCACCGGTACCGGCAAGACCGTGACGCTGCAAACCCTGGCAGAAAACTTCAGCAAGATCGGCGTGCCGGTGTTCATGGCCGACGTCAAGGGCGACCTGACCGGCATCAGCCAGGCCGGCACCATTGGCGAAAAAATGGCCGCCGTGCTGAAAGACCGCGGCATCGACCTGCCCCCATCGGCCGCCTGCCCCGCCACCGTCTGGGACGTGTTTGGCGAACAGGGCCACCCGGTGCGCGCCACCATCTCCGACATGGGCCCGCTGCTGCTGGCCCGCATGCTGAACCTGAACGACACCCAGGCCGGCGTGCTGAACCTGGTGTTCAAGATCGCGGACGACGCAGGCATGCTGCTGCTGGACCTGAAAGACCTGCGCGCCATGCTGCAGCACGTGGGCGACAACGCCAGCCAGTTCACCACGCAGTACGGCAACATCAGCGCGGCCAGCGTGGGGGCCATCCAGCGCGGGCTGATGCAGGTGGAAACGCAGGGCGCCGACAAGTTCTTTGGCGAACCCATGCTGGACATCAACGACTTCATGCAGACGGTGGACGGCAAGGGGGTGATCAACATCCTGGCGGCCGACAAGCTGCTCAATTCGCCCCGCCTGTACGCCACCTTCCTGCTGTGGATGCTGTCAGAGCTGTTTGAGACCCTGCCCGAGATCGGCGACCCCGACAAGCCCAAGCTGGTGTTCTTTTTTGACGAAGCGCACCTGCTGTTCAATGAAGCGCCCAAGGTGCTAGTGGAACGCATCGAGCTGGTGGTGCGCCTGGTGCGGTCCAAGGGTGTGGGCGTGTACTTTGTGACGCAGAACCCGCTGGACATCCCCGACAGCGTGCTGGCCCAGCTGGGCAACCGCGTGCAGCATGCGCTGCGCGCCTTCACGCCACGCGACCAGAAGGCCGTGAAGGCCACGGCCCAGACCATGCGCCAGAAGCCGGGGCTGGACATTGAAACCGCCATCACCGAGCTGGCCGTGGGCGAGGCGCTGGTCAGCCTGCTGGACGCCAAGGGCCGCCCCGGCATCACCGAGCGCGTGTACGTGCTGCCCCCGGGCAGCCAGATCGGCCCCATCACCCCGCAGCAGCGCCAGGCGCTGATCGCAGGCTCACTGGTGGCCGGCGTGTACGAAAAAGCGCAGGACCGAGAATCGGCCTACGAGAAGCTGCTGGTACGCACCCAGGCCACCCAGGCCGCCCAGGCCGAAGAAGCCAAAAAAGCCGAAGACGGCGGCGGGCTGATGGGCGGCCTGAGCGATGTGCTTTTTGGCTCCAAAGGCCCGCGCGGCGGCCAGCGCGACGGCCTGGTGCAGCAGGTGCTGAAGAACGAAGCCCGCAACCTGGCGCGCCAGGTGCTGCGCGGGGCGCTGGGCAGCATATTGGGCGGCAAGAAGCGCTGACGCACCCCACGGACCGACCCGCAACCGCTGTGGATTCCCTCACCCAGATCGTGCTGGGCGGCTGCGTGGCCGCTGCGGTTGTGCCGGCCACGCACCGCCGCCGCGCCGCCGTCGCCGGTGCTGTGCTGGGCACCCTGCCCGATCTGGACGGCCTGCCGCTGGCGCTGATGGGCGCGGACGTGGTCACGTCCGTCACCTGGCACCGTGGCCCATCGCATTCACTGCCCGTGCTGGCCGTCTTTGGCTGGCTGGTGTGGCTGCTGCTCAAACGCGGGTGGGCGCCGGTGCGCGAAGCGCCCCGCCCCTGGCTGCTGGCCATCCAGCTGGCGCTGCTGACCCACCCGCTGCTGGACGCGTTCACCGTCTATGGCACGCAGCTGCTGTGGCCGCTGCCGTACCACCCCACGATGGGGTCCAGCGTGTTCATCATCGACCCGGCGTACACGCTGCCGCTGCTGGTGGCCTGGGTGGACGTGCTGCGGCGCGGCGCCGCACCCACCGTGCCGCGCTGGCTGGCCATGGGCCTGGTGCTGAGCAGCGCCTACCTGGGCTGGACGCTGGTGGCCAAAGCCATGGTGGACCACGACGCACGCCAGGCCATGGCGGCGCGGGGGCTGCAAGACGCCCCGATGTTCAGCGTGCCCATGCCGTTCAACACGCTGCTGTGGCGCGTGGTGGTGATGACGCCCGATGGCTACCTGGAAGGCTACCGGTCCCTGGCCGTGGACAAAAAGCCCATGACCTTCACCATGTGGCCCAGCCACACGCCCGCGCTGCGCGAACTGGCCGCCACCCCCGCCGTGGGGCGGCTGCTGTGGTTTACCAGCGGGTTCATGGGCGCACGGGAGGTGAACGGACAGCTCGTGCTGTCTGACCTGCGCATGGGCGCGGAGCCGGACTACACCTTTCAGTACGCCGTGGCGCAGCGCACGCCGGGTGGCGGCTGGCAAGCCACCGAGCCGCAGAAGGTGGGTGGGTTCAGGAATGCGCGGGAGCAGTTGGGGCGGGCTTGGGAGAGGCTGTGGCATGAGCCCTGAGAACACACATGCGAAGGCAGGCAGAATCGGCCGCGTATGAATGCTGTCGAAATAGAAGCCGCCGTCTCCGATCTGGCCGAACTGCCGTTTGACGCGCAGGAGTTCCCCTACGCCTTCCTCGCTGCGTTTGGCAACAAGGAAACGACCCTCAAGCGCCTGCGCACCGGCAACAACAATGCGTCCGACGTTCCGGGCGGCGTGCTCCAGCGTAACAACATCCACCTGGCGGTGTGCCCTGCGGGCACCGTGGGCGAAACGCTCAAGGCGCTGCGTGCCAGTCAGGCCACCGCCAAGGGCAAGGCCAAGTTCATCCTCGCCACCGACGGCCAGACGCTGGAGGCCGAAGAAGTCGTTAAC
>CAZUJD010000262.1:0-4414 GCA_964620025.1 uncultured Ramlibacter sp.
GCCGTCCACGTCCGCGTCGGTCATGATGATGATGCGGTGGTAGCGCAGCTTGTCGGGGTTGTATTCGTCCTTGCCGATGCTGGTGCCGAGTGCCGTGATCAGCGTCAGGATCTCGTTGCTGGTCAGCAGCTTTTCGAAGCGGGCACGCTCCACGTTAAGGATCTTGCCGCGCAAGGGCAGGATCGCCTGGAACTTGCGGTCACGGCCCTGCTTGGCCGAGCCGCCGGCGGAGTCGCCCTCCACGATGTAGATCTCGCACAGCGCCGGGTCCTTCTCCTGGCAGTCGGCCAGCTTGCCGGGCAGGCCCATGCCGTCCAGCACGCCCTTGCGGCGCGTCATCTCGCGGGCCTTGCGCGCGGCCTCGCGCGCGCGGGCGGCTTCCACGATCTTGCCGCAGATGATCTTGGCGTCGTTGGGCCGCTCGTCCAGGTATTCGGCCAGCAGCTTGCCCACGATGTCTTCCACCGGGCCGCGCACTTCGCTGGACACCAGCTTGTCCTTGGTCTGGCTGCTGAACTTGGGCTCGGGCACCTTCACGCTCAGCACGCAGCACAGGCCTTCGCGCATGTCGTCGCCGGTGACTTCGACCTTGGCCTTCTTGGCCAGCTCGTTCTGTTCGATGTATTTGCTGATCACCCGGGTCATGGCTGCGCGCAGGCCCGTCAGGTGGGTGCCGCCGTCACGCTGGGGAATGTTGTTGGTGAAACAGAGGACCTGTTCGTTGTAGCCGCTGTTCCATTGCATGGCCACTTCCACACCAATGTTGGTGCCCTGGTCGCTCTGGCGGTCACCCATGGCATGGAACACATTGGGGTGCAGCACCTGCTTGCCCTTGTTGATGAAGTTCACAAAGCCCTGCACGCCACCGGCGCCGGCAAAGTCGTCTTCCTTGCCACTGCGCTCGTCCAGCAGGCGGATGCGCACGCCGTTGTTCAGAAAGCTCAGCTCGCGCAGGCGCTTGCTCAGAATCTCGTAATGGAAATCGTTGTTTTCCTTGAAGATGTCGGTGTCGGGCAGGAAGTGCACTTCAGTCCCGCGCTTTTCGGTCTCGCCCGTGATCTTCATGGGTGACACTTCCACGCCGTTCACCGTCTCAACCAGCCGGTTCTGCACAAAGCCGCGTGCAAATTCAATACTGTGCATCTTGCCGTCGCGGCGCACCGTCAGGCGCAGCCATTTGCTCAGGGCGTTCACGCAACTCACGCCCACGCCGTGCAGGCCGCCAGACACCTTGTAGCTGTTCTGGTTGAACTTGCCACCGGCATGCAGCTCGGTCAGCGCGATCTCGGCCGCGCTGCGTTTGGGCTCGTGCTTGTCGTCCATCTTCACGCCGGTGGGAATGCCGCGCCCGTTGTCCACCACGCTGATGGAGTTGTCGGTGTGGATGGTCACCACGATGTCGTCGCAGTGGCCGGCCAGCGCTTCGTCGATGGAGTTGTCGACCACCTCGAACACCAGGTGGTGCAGGCCGGTGCCGTCGGACGTGTCGCCGATGTACATGCCCGGGCGCTTGCGCACGGCCTCCAGGCCTTCGAGGATCTGGATGGCGCCTTCGCCATAGCCTTCGCTGGCACCGGCCTGGTTGGTGTCGATCTTGGGCTGGAAATTGGAGCTGTCAGCGCCGGCGGCACCGGTGTTCACATTGTTTTCTTCAGACATTTCGGCTTTTACCTGCGGTGAAACTTCGTTCTCATCAATCTCTTGAATGACCAAACCCGCGAAATTCGCGGGTTGTGGTTGTGTGTCAGGGCGTTACCGGATTGCTCAGATCCGCATCGGCATCACCACGTACTTGAAGGTCGCGTTGTCGGGGATGGTCAGCAGCGCCGAGCTGTTGGCGTCGGCCAGTTCCATGCGCACCATCTCCTGGTCCATGTTGGCCAGCGCGTCGATCAGGTACGTCACGTTGAAGCCGATCTCGATGCTGTCGCCACCGTAGTCGATGTCGAGTTCGTCCACGGCTTCTTCCTGTTCGGCGTTGTTGCTGGCCACGCGCAGCGTGCCCGGCTCGATGTTCAGGCGCACGCCCTTGAACTTCTCGCTCGTCAGGATGGCGGTGCGCTGCAGGCTGGCCAGCAGCGGCGCGCGGCCCAGCGTCACGGTGTTCTTGTGGTTCTTGGGGATCACGCGGTTGTAATCGGGGAATTTGCCCTCGACCAGCTTGGTGACGAATTCCATGCCGCCAAAGCTGAATTTGGCCTGGTTGCTCGCAAACTGCATTTCAATCGCGCCTTCGGCATCAGACAGCAGGCGCTGCATTTCCAGCACGGTCTTGCGCGGCAGGATCACTTCCTGGCGCGGCACCTCGACGTCCAGCGTGGCACCGGCAAAGGCCAGGCGGTGGCCGTCAGTGGCCACCAGGCTCAGCTGCTTGCCCTCGGCCACGAACAGGATGCCGTTGAGGTAGTAGCGGATGTCGTGCACGGCCATCGCAAAGCTCACCTGGTTCAGCAGGTCTTTCAGCACCTTTTGCGGCACGCTGAACACGGGGCCGAAGCTGGCGGCTTCCTGCACCAGGGGGAAATCTTCGGCCGGCAGCGTCTGCAGCGTGAAGCGGCTCTTGCCGCCCTTGAGGATCAGCTTGGCCTGTTGCGATTCCAGGCTCACCGTCTGGTCAGCCGGCATGGTGCGCAGGATGTCGATCAGCTTGCGCGCGCCCACCGTGGTGGTGAAGTTGCCGCTGTCGCCATCCATCTCGACCGTGGTGCGGATCTGGATTTCCAGGTCACTGGTGGTCAGCTGCACAGCGCTGCCCGTTTTGCGGATCAGCACGTTGGCCAGGATGGGCAGGGTGTGGCGCCGCTCCACGATACCGGCTACCGACTGCAGAACGGCCAGGACTTTGTCTTGTGTTGCCTTCAGGACGATCATCTGTGAACTCCTCTTTAATTCTTTAATTCAAATTAGTAGTAGCTAGTAAGGGCAGCGCGTTTCTGTGGAAATCCCCATTTTCGCCTTTTTTATCAACGACTTGCCCGCGGTAGAACCGTGTGTGTGGAGCCCGTTTGCCGCTGTCGCCAGACCATGAACAACTTCGGGTTGATGGCCGCGTCTGTGGATAACCGGGCAGTTGTGCAAAAACTATCCCCATGCTTATCCCTTCAGGGTCTGTTCGAGCACATGCAGCTGCTGGTTCAGCTCGGTCAGCTGCTGGCGTTCACCTGAAATCTTGCGCACCGCATGCAGAACCGTGGTGTGGTCGCGCCCGCCAAACAGCTCGCCGATCTCGGGCAGGCTCTTCTGGGTGAGTTCCTTGGCCAGGTACATGGCAATCTGGCGCGGCCGGGCAATGCTGGCCGGGCGCTTCTTGCTGTACATGTCGGCGACCTTGATCTTGTAATAGTCGGCCACGGTCTTCTGGATGTTTTCCACGCTGATCTGGCGGTTCTGGATGCTCAACAGGTCGCGCAGGGCCTCGCGGGCCAGGGCAATGGAGATTTCCTTCTGGTTGAACCGGCTGTAGGCCAGGATCTTGCGCAGCGCGCCTTCGAGCTCGCGCACGTTGGAGCGCACGTTCTTGGCCACAAAGAAGGCCACTTCTTCGGGCATCTCGGTGCCTTCGGAGCGGGCCTTGTTGATCAGGATGGCCACGCGCATTTCCAGCTCGGGCGGCTCAATGGCCACGGTCAGCCCCGAATCAAAGCGTGACACCAGGCGTTCGTGGATGTCCGCCAGCCCCTTGGGATAGGTGTCGCTGGTCATGACGATGTGGCTCTTCTTGGCCAGCAACGCCTCAAAGGCGTTGAAGAACTCTTCCTGGGTGCGGTCCTTGTTGGCAAAGAACTGCACATCGTCGATCAGCAGCAGGTCCAGCGAGTGGTAGCGTTCCTTGAACTCGTCAAAAGTCTTGCGCTGGTAGGCCTTAACCACATCAGAAACAAATTGTTCGGCGTGGATGTAGAGAACTTTGGCGCCGGGCCGGTCGGCCAGCAGCTTGTTGCCCACAGCATGCACCAGGTGTGTCTTGCCCAGGCCCACCCCGCCGTAGATGAACAGCGGGTTGTACAGTTGCCCCGGCGTGCCCGCCACGTGCATGGCTGCCGCGCGCGCCATGCGGTTGGCCGTGCCTTCGACCAGGTTGTCAAAAGTCAGGGCCGTGTTCAGGCGGTTCTTGAAGACCGTGGGTGAGGTGTCTTCGGCCAGTTCGTTGGGCTCGGCTGCCATGCCGGGCTCCTGAACGGCTGGTGCCGTGTAAGTACGCACAACGGCTTCACGCGGAGCAAGCGCTAACTCAAGATGTACCGGTTGACCATAAAGCTTTTCAAGCAGGCCGGCAATGCGGCCGGTGTACTGGGCGCGTACCCAGTCGAGCTTGAAACGGTTGGCCACGAAAATCGTGACCTTGGAAAAGTCGTCGGCCACCTGGGCTACCAGGGGCTTGATCCAGGTGTTGAACTGCTGTTCGGGCATCTCC
>CAZUJD010000263.1:0-4378 GCA_964620025.1 uncultured Ramlibacter sp.
ACGTGTGGGAACACGCCTACTACATCGACTACCGCAACCTGCGTCCGAAGTTCGTCGAGACCTTCCTGGACAAGCTGGTCAACTGGGGCTTTGCAGAAGCCAATTTCGCGTAAACACCGCACCGCAAAACGCAAGGGCCGCAACGCGGCCCTTTTTAATGGTGCAGCGCAACTTATTTACCCTGGAAAGGCGCTCCGGCAAGCCTGTAGCCGGGCTTGATGTTCTTTTTCGCGAACCAGCCCTGATTCATTTCGAGCACAAAGCGCACAGGCTTTGCCGAGCAGTGCGAATCCAGGGTTTGAGGCTTCATGTCTGCCAGATTGACGATGGTGCCGTCGTCGGCAATGAAGGCAGCCGTCAGTGGCAGCAGGGTGTTTTTCATCCAGAAACATTGCACCGATGGTTGCTCGAACACGAACAGCATGCCTTCGTGCTGGGGCATTTCCTTGCGGAACATCAGGCCGATGCTGCGCTGTTCCGGCGTGGCGGCGATCTGGCTGTCGATCTGGTGCATGCCGGCCGACAGCTTCACGCGTTGCAGGTTCATCTGGGGGGCATCCTGTGCCGCGGCGGCGCCGCAGGCGAGGGCCGCAGCCAGAAGAAGGGCAGTGAGTTTGTTCATGCGGTGGATTGTGCCCATGAAAAAGCCCGCACGCGGCGGGCTTTTCAGTGAGGCTGTCGCGAATGACGACGACTTCGCTGGCTTACTTCTTGGCAGCGGCCTTTTCTTCCTTGGCCTTCTTGGCAGCAGCGGCCTTCTCTTCCTTGGCCTTCTTGGCGGCAGCAGCCTTTTCTTCCTTGGCCTTCTTGGCGGCAGCAGCCTTTTCTTCCTTGGCCTTCTTGGCAGCAGCAGCCTTTTCTTCCTTGGCGGCCTTGGCAGCAGCAGCCTTGTCTTCCTTGGCGGCCGGGGCGGCGGCTGCGGCAGGAGCAGCAGGTGCGGCAGCGGGGGCGGCAGCGGCAGCCGGAGCGGCGGGCTTGGCGGCCGGGGCGGCAGCCTGGGCGAAAGCGCCAACGGAGAAGAGACCGGCGATCAGGGCGGCGATGAGCTTGTTCATGAGAGTGTCCTTTGAAGTGTGAGATTTTTCGAAAATTCCTCCGGGTTCAGAAATCCGGAAGGCCCATCCGTAACGCCAGCCAGCCGCTGCCGGTTGACAGGCTGATGCGTGGCGCCTCGGTACGCACGTAAAAAAGCCCGCACGCGGCGGGCTTTTCAGTGAGGCAGCCGTGAATTACGACTTCTTCTCTTCCTTCTTGGCTTCCTTCTTGTCGGCCTTCTTGTCGTCCTTCTTGGCTTCTTCCTTCTTGGCGGCCGGCTTGGCTTCTTCCTTCTTGGCTTCTGCCTTGGCAGCCGGAGCGGCGGCGGCCGGGGCAGCAGCTGCGGGCTTGGCTTCTTCCTTCTTGGCGGCGGGAGCAGCGGCCTGGGCGAAAGCGCCAACGGAGAAGAGACCGGCGATCAGGGCAGCGATGAGCTTGTTCATTTTGATGAGTCCTTAGGGTGAATTGAATTTTCGAAAAATTCCTTCTGGCAACCAGAAGGCCCAACCGTAACGGAGCTGGTTTACCGCCGGTTGACAACGTGGTGAAATTTATTTGACGCTAGAATCCTAGGGTTTTGCCTAACCTGCTGGACCCGTGTCGTCCGGCGCCTACCCCCGGAGACGTTTCTTCCATGTATCAGCACATCAAGGTGCCCGCCGAAGGCCAGAAAATTACCGTCAATGCCGACATGTCCCTGAACGTGCCGGACCAGCCGATCATTCCGTACATCGAAGGCGACGGCACTGGTTTTGACATCACGCCGGTGATGCTCAAGGTGGTGGACGCAGCCGTGGCGAAGGCCTATGGCGGCAAGAAAAAGATCCACTGGATGGAGGTGTATGCCGGTGAGAAGTCCACCAAGGTGTACGGCCCCGACGTCTGGCTGCCCCAGGAAACCCTGGACGTGGTGCGCGAGTACGTGGTGTCCATCAAGGGCCCGCTGACCACGCCCGTGGGCGGCGGCATCCGCAGCCTGAACGTGGCCCTGCGCCAGGAGCTGGACCTGTATGTCTGCCTGCGTCCCATCCAGTACTTCAAGGGCGGTCCCAGCCCGCTGAAGGAGCCGGAAAAGACCAACATGGTCATCTTCCGCGAGAACTCCGAAGACATCTACGCCGGTATCGAATACGAAGCCGAATCCGACAAGGCCAAGAAGGTCATCGACTTCCTCATCAATGAGATGGGCGTCAAGAAGATCCGCTTCCCCGGCACTTCGGGCATTGGCATCAAGCCGGTTTCCCGCGAAGGTACCGAGCGCCTGGTCCGCAAGGCCATCCAGTACGCGATTGACAATGACAAGCCCAGCGTGACCATCGTTCACAAGGGCAACATCATGAAGTTCACCGAAGGCGGCTTCCGTGACTGGGCCTATGCATTGGCACAAAAGGAATTCGGCGCTGAACTGATCGACGGCGGTCCGTGGTGCAAGTTCAAGAACCCGAAGACGGGCAAGGACATCGTCATCAAGGACAGCATCGCCGACGCCTTCCTGCAGCAGATCCTGCTGCGCCCGGCCGAATACAGCGTGGTGGCCACGCTGAACCTGAACGGTGACTATGTTTCCGACGCGCTGGCGGCGCAGGTCGGTGGCATCGGCATTGCGCCCGGCGCCAACCTGTCTGACTCCGTGGCCATGTTCGAAGCCACCCACGGCACGGCGCCCAAGTATGCGGGCAAGGACTATGTGAACCCCGGTTCTGAAATCCTGTCGGCCGAGATGATGCTGCGCCACATGGGCTGGACTGAAGCGGCTGACCTGGTGATCAGCTCGCTGGAAAAGTCCATCCTGTCCAAGAAGGTCACGTATGACTTCGCGCGCCTGATGGATGGCGCCACGCAGGTCAGCTGCTCCGGCTTCGGCCAGGTGATGATCGACCACATGTAAATCCGGTCGGGCCGTCGCGTACGGTCCTTGCCAGATGGCACAACGATCAGCCGCCCCTGGTGCAAACCAGCGGGCGGTTTTTTGTGCCGCGCTATTTGGTCTGGGCCAGATCGCCGTGAGCGGGCGCGTGAAACTGGGGCGCCCGCACCCGTGACGTACGGGGTGCCGGGCGGTTGTCTGCCGCGGGAGCGGCAGCAGCCGGAATGCTGCCGGGCTGCGGATCCAGGGTCTGGATGTTCTGTGCCAACTGTCCCTTGGGACCGGCCACCAATTCGAAGGTGACGCGCGAACCCTGCTTGAGGGTCTTGAATCCGTCCATGGCGATGGCGGAAAAATGGGCGAACACGTCGGCGCCGCCGCCGTCGGGTTCAATGAACCCGAAGCCTTTTGCGTCGTTGAACCATTTGACTGTCCCCGTTGCCATTTGTCTGCCCCCGTGGTTCCCTCAAACCTTACTCAGTGTGAGGGAATCGGGCTGGAACTGTCAACATTTTCACGAACCGCGTTTTCTGCCTCTTTTTCAGCGATTGAACCCCGCTTGCGGGCCCAGAATGACTCATGTGGGTACGAAGTGCTGTCGCTTGAATGTCACGAAATCGTCGTCATCTGCGGGGCCTGGTGCAGTGCACCAGCCTGCTCGATAGAATGAAATTCATGGCTACGAAAAACCCCTCCAAACCACCGGCGCCGCACAACCAGCCGGTACGCGGGGATGACAGCGGCTCAGTGGTGCTGGAGCGCCGCACGCAGAAGACCAAACCCCCGCAGATGTACCAGGTCGTCATGCTGAATGACGACTACACCCCGATGGAATTCGTGGTGGTCGTGATCCAGGAGTTCTTCAACAAGGACCGGGAAACGGCGACCCAGATCATGTTGAAGATCCATCTGGACGGCAAGGCGGTGTGCGGCATTTATTCAAAGGATGTCGCCGCCACCAAGGTGGACCAGGTGCAGGAAGCAGCGAAGCAGGCCGGGCATCCGCTGCAATGTTTGAGTGAACCGGTTGAATAAATCAGGGTCGGACTGAACTAGAGTTGAGTTAACAGCAAGGCAAAAGGAATTCACATGATTGCCCAGGAATTGGAAGTCAGTCTGCACATGGCCTTCGTGGAGGCCCGGCAGCAGCGCCACGAGTTCATCACGGTGGAGCATCTGCTGCTGGCCTTGCTCGACAATCCGAGTGCGGCCGAGGTGCTGCGGGCCTGCTCTGCCAACATCGACGATCTTCGCAAGTCGCTCACCAACTTCATCAAGGACAACACCCCCCAGGTGGCAGGCACGGATGACGTGGACACCCAGCCGACGCTGGGCTTCCAGCGCGTGATCCAGCGCGCCATCATGCATGTGCAGTCCACCGGCAATGGCAAAAAGGAAGTCACCGGCGCCAACGTGCTGGTCGCCATCTTTGGTGAAAAGGACTCCCACGCGGTGTATTACCTGCATCAGCAGGGC
>CAZUJD010000264.1:0-4355 GCA_964620025.1 uncultured Ramlibacter sp.
GATGCCGGCGTTGTTCATCAGGTTGCCGGCCAGGATGAAGAACGGCACGGCCAGCAGCGGGAAGCTGTCGATGCCACTGACCATGCGGTGGATCACCACAAACGGCGGCAGGTTGCCCGTCCACCAGATGTACAGCAAGGCCGAACCGGCCATGGCCACGGCGACGGGAATGCCGCCGGCCATGAGAAACAGGAAAATGATCTTGAGCATTGGGGCTTCCGGTCAGCGGTCGTCCATGGATGTTTCGGGGCGCTCCAGCACGCTGTAGCCGCGCCGGTAGTGAAAGATGGCTACCTGGGCCGAGCGCAGCGCCATGGCTGCAAAGCCCAGCAGGCAGATGCCATAGATCCAGTTCATGGGCAGGTCCACCATGGTCATGCGTGAATTGCTGCCCAGCTTGAGCATCATCATCACCGTCAGCACCGCTGCCGAGGCAAAGAAGCCCACGCGCAGAACATCCACCAGGGTGGACAGGGCACGCGACATGGCCCTGGGCATGAACTTGTAGAAAAAATCCACCTGGATGTGGTTGTTCCTCACCACGCCGATGGTCGCGCCTGTTAACACCGTCGAGATCAGCAGGTAGCGCGCGATCTCTTCGGTCCAGGCGGCGTAGTTGTTGAGCACATAGCGCGTGAAGAACTGGTAGAACACCGTCGCGCCCAGCAGCCAGAAAAAGCCCAGGGCAACCCAGGCCTCCGGCTTGGTACCCGACAGGTCCACCGCTTCGTCCTGCGCGTGGAATTCGCCATCGGCTCCCATCACGGGGGCCATGTCGTCAATTGAGTGAGTCATTCGCTACGTGTCCAGGTGATTCATTCCGCAACGCCACAGAACCGGCTCGGCCGGCCTGTGGACGTTGCCCCCTCGGGGAAAGCGGGCATCCAGCCCGCTTCGGGGGTTACTTGATGCCGACCACGCGGTCCCAGTCCTTCTTGTCCAGCTTCATGGACTCGAAGGTGATGGCCTTGAGCACGCGCTGCTGGAAGTCGGCGCGGTCCACCGTGATCACGTTGTTGCCCTTCTTCTTGAACTCTTCCACCAGCTCACCTTCGCGCTTGCGGATGTCGTTGGTGGCGTTCACGGCGGCTTCCTGCGTGATGTCGGCCAGCAGCTTCTGCTCGGCCGGCGTGAGCTTGCCCATCAGGCTGGGCGAGATCACCGTCAGCAGCGCATCGGAGATGTGGCCGGTCAGGATGATGTTCTTCTGGACTTCGTAGAACTTCTTGGCCTCAATGGTGGGCAGCGGGTTTTCCTGCGCGTCCACGGTGCCGTTCTGCAGGGCCAGGTACACCTCGGCAAAGGCGATTGGCGTGGGGTTGGCGCCGCAGGCGCGCGGCAGCGCGGTGTAGGCAGGGGAGTCGGGCACGCGCATCTTGATGCCCTTCATCTCGTCGCAGTTCTTGAACGCCTTGTTGCTGGTCGCATGGCGAGCGCCGTAGTAGGTCAGCGCCGTCACGGTGTTGCCCGTGGCCTTCTTGTAGCCCTCGGTCAGCTCCTTGAAGATGTCGCTCTTGCCGTACTTGATGACGTGGTCCGCATCACGGAAGGTGAACGGGTAGTAGCTCACGGCCAGGCGCGGGAACGAGTTGGACGCGAACGATGCGCCGGTCAGGATGATGTCCACCGTACCCAGCTGCAGGCCCTGGTTGATGTCGCTTTCCTTGCCCAGGCTGGAAGCGGGAAACACCTGGATCTCGTATTTGCCGTTGGTTTTCTTCTTGAACTCCTCGCCGGCCCAGACCGACCACTTGTGGTACGGCTCGGACGTTTCGTACACATGGGCCCATTTGAGCTTGGTCTGGGCCTGGGCCAGGCCGGTGACGCCAACGGCGCCGGCCATCAGCGCGCAGGCGGCAATGGTCTTCAGGGTGAATCGCTTGCTCATGGTTTGTCTCCTCTAGGTGGGTGAAATGAAAATTGCTGGCCTTCAGGAACCGGATTTCTTCGCGCGGCGCCAGCTCGCGCTGAATCGTGAATGGGATTTGTCCAGGTGGTCGTGCATGGCCGCACGCGCCGCCTGCGCGTCGCGCGCGCGGATCGCGGCATGGATGGCTTCGTGTTCGGTGATGGCCGAGCGCCAGGAATCCACGGTTTCAAAATAGCCGCCCAGCCGCTCAAACAGCGGGCCGCGGCGCGAATCCCAGAAACCCTGCACCGTCTCGATCAGCACCACATTGCCGCAGGCCTGCACGATCGCGGTGTGAAACGCGCGGTCGCCTTCCAGCGGCATCACATTGCGTTCGGCATCGGCACGCATGGCGTCAATCGCGCGGGCCATGGCATCGGTGTCGCGGCGCTTGCCCTGCGTGGCCGCCAGCGCGGCAATCTCGCCCTCGACCACGCGGCGCGCGCGGATCAGTTCCAGCGGCCCCCACTCGGTGGCCGGTATCTTGTCTGCGGTGCCGTTGGCCTTGCCGGCGTGGCCACTGCGGTCCAGCACATATACGCCCGAGCCGGTGCGCACCTCGACCCAGCCTTCAACCTCCAGTGCAATCAGGGCCTCGCGCACCGAGGGGCGGCTCACGCCCAGCTGCTTGGCCAGATCGCGCTCGGCCGGCAACCGTGATCCGCCCGCGAACTCGCCGCCCACGATGAGCGAGCGCAACTGCTCGGCGATCTGCCGGTACAGGCGTTGCGGTTCCACGGTTTGCAGGGGCATGCGGGTGAGGGAAAGGGTTTAAGGGTTTAGCCTGAACTGGCCAAGTGGTCAGACCAATTTAGAATGCCATGAAGGCGCCGGACCAACATCCGGCAAAACCCGCAGAAACAACAACATCGCCAGCAGGAGACTCCCCTACATGCGACTCAAAGGTAAAACCGCGCTCGTCACTGCCGCGGGTCAGGGCATAGGCCGCGCCTGTGTGCTGGCCATGGCGGCCGAAGGCGCCCAGGTCTGGGCAACCGACGTCAACCCCAAGCTGCTGGACAGCTATGACGGCGTGCCCAATGTGCGCACCGTGGTGCTGGACGTGCTGGACAAGGCCGCCATCCAGCGCGTGGTGGGCGGTTTGCCGCCGCTGGACGTGCTGTTCAACTGTGCGGGCTTCGTGCACAACGGCACCATCCTGGACGCCACTGACGCGGACTGGGATTTCGCCTTCAACCTCAATGTGCGTGCGCAGTTCTGGATGATCCAGGCCGTGCTGCCCGGCATGCTGGCCGCCAACGGCGGCAAGGGTGCGGGCAGCATCATCAACATGGCCAGCGTGTGCAGCAGCCTCAAGGGCCTGCCCAACCGCTTCATCTACGGCACCAGCAAGGCCGCTGTGGTGGGACTGACCAAGGCTGTCGCGGCCGACTATGTGGGCCGCGGCATCCGCTGCAACGCCATCGCGCCCGGCACGGTGGACACGCCCTCGCTGGCCGACCGCATCAACAGCTACGAAGACCCGCAGCAGGCGCGCAAGAACTTCATTGCGCGCCAGCCCATGGGCCGGCTGGCGCAGGCCCATGAGATCGCCCCCATCGTGGTGTACCTGGCCAGCGACGAATCCATTTTTGCCAGTGGTCAGGTGTTTGCCGTGGACGGCGGGATGACGATATGAACCAGCTTGATTTCAAGGGCCGGCATGCGGTCGTCACCGGTGGTGCCACCGGCCTGGGCTATGCCATTGCACAGCGGCTGATGGCGTCGGGCGGCAGCGTATCGCTGTGGGACCGTGATGAAGCGGCGGCGCAACAGGCTGCTGCGACGCTGGGCCAGGGCGCACAGGCCGTGGCGGTGGACGTGTCGCAGCAGCCGTCGGTGGCCGCCGCTGTCCAGGCCACACTGGCGCGGTCCGGTCGCATCGATGCACTGGTCAACAGCGCCGGCATCACGGGCCCCAACACCAGGGTGTGGGACTACCCCGTGGACGCCTGGCGACAGGTGATGGACGTGAACCTCACCGGCCTGTTCATCTGCTGCCGCGAGGTGGTGCCCCACATGCGCGAGCGCAACTACGGGCGCATCGTCAACATCGCATCGGTGGCAGGCAAGGACGGCAACCCCAATGCCAGCGCCTACAGCGCCAGCAAGGCCGGTGTCATGGCACTGACCAAATCGCTGGGCAAGGAGCTGGCCGATACCGGGGTCCGCGTCAACTGCGTGACCCCGGCGGCGGTCAAGACGGCCATCTTTGACCAGATGACGCCCGAGCACATCGCTTTCATGCTGTCCAAGATTCCGATGGCACGGTTTGGTACGCCTGAAGAGGTCGCCGCCCTGGTGGGCTGGCTGTGTACCGAAGACTGTTCTTTTTCCACCGGCGCCGTATTCGACCTTTCAGGCGGCCGATCCACGTATTGATCCCCCCCGAAGCGCCTTCGGCGCCTCCCCCCAGGGGGCGCCCCCAGCGGCCCGGCAAAGCCGG
>CAZUJD010000265.1:0-4355 GCA_964620025.1 uncultured Ramlibacter sp.
GGTGGCGCGGTCAATCACGCTTTGCGGCGGCATGGGGTCGCTGACGATGGCCGGCCGGCCGGTGCGCATGATGCCGGCCTTTTCGTAACCGATGCTCTCGCGGTCCGGCCCCAGGAAGTCCATGTGGTCCAGGTCCACGCTGGTGATGACCGCGCAGTCGGGGTCGATGATGTTCACCGCGTCCAGGCGGCCACCCAGGCCCACCTCCAGGATGGCCACATCGGGCTGGGCCGCTGCCATGTGCCGCAGGATGGCCAGCGTGGTGAACTCGAAGTAGGTCAGCGTCACGTCACCCCGCGCGGACTCCACTGCCTGGAAATGCGGCACCAGGTCGTCCGCCTTGACGATTTCGCCGTGAACGCGGCAGCGCTCCTCGAAATGCACCAGGTGCGGCGACGTGTACACCGCCGTACGCCAGCCCGCCTGCAGGCAAATGGCCTCCAGCATGGCGCAGGTGGATCCCTTGCCGTTGGTGCCCGCCACGGTGATCACCGGGCAGCTGAACGCCAGCCCCATGCGCTGGGCCACCGCGCGCACGCGGTCCAGGCCCAGTTCGATGTTCTTGGGGTGCAGGCGCTCGCAGTGCGCCAGCCATTGGTCCAGTGTTTGGGGGGGAGTTTGCATAGCCGCAGGATTGTCGCCCACCGTCCGCGGGTGCGATCATCGGGCCATGAGTACCCCCACCATCACCCTCTACGGCATTCCCAATTGCGACACTGTCAAGAAGGCCCGCGCCTGGCTGACAGCGCAGGGCATTGAGCACGGCTTCCATGACTTCAAGAAGCAGGGCGTGCCCACCGACCGGCTGGACGCCTGGCTGCGCAGCAACGGCTGGGAAACACTGCTCAACCGCAAGGGTACGACCTGGCGCAAGCTGGACGCCACCGTGCAGCAGGGCGTGACCGACGCCGCAAGCGCCCGCGCCCTGATGCTGGCGCAGCCCAGCGTCATCAAGCGCCCGGTGGTGGACTGGGGCCGACAGACCACGGTCGGCTTCGACCCCGACGCCTGGCAGGCCCTGTCGTGACTTTTACCCGTGCTTTACTGAACCAGGAGCGCCAAAACGGCTCCAACTGCCTAAAATTTCAGCATCCATCCGTGGAACAGAGGTTTCTTATGACAAAAGCAGTATTCGGCATGCTGGCTTTGGCCGGCCTGGCCACCGCCAGTACAGGCGCCCATGCGCAGACCGCCCAGGAAATGGGCCGAGTCATCTCCAGCACCCCGGTCATCCAGCAGGTTGCCGTGCCGCGGCAGGTCTGCACCAACCAGCCCGTGGCCGTGCAGCAGCCCAAGTCGGGCGCGGGCGCCGTCATGGGTGCCCTGGCCGGTGGTGCCATGGGCAACGCCATTGGCGATGGCGGCGGGCGCGCAGCCGCCACCATCCTGGGCCTGGTGGGCGGCGCCCTGCTGGGCGACCGCATCGAGGGCTCGCCCGGCTCACAGGTGCAAAACGTGCAGCAATGCAGCACGCAGACCTTTTATGAGAACCGCACCGTTGCCTACAACGTGACCTACGAGTACGCGGGCAAGCAGTACAGCGTGCAGATGCCCCAGGACCCGGGGCCTTATGTGCGGCTGCAGATCACCCCCGTCGGCGGCTCCACGTCGGCAGCACCGCAGGACCTGGTGCCGCCCGCCCCCCTGGCGCAGGCACCGCTGCAGCAGGGTGTCACGGTCATTGAAACCGGCGTGGTCACGGTGCCGTCCACCGTGGTGTACCCGGTCGCCTATCCGGCGCCCTACTACCTGCCGTACTACCCGCCGGTCGGCGTGTCGCTGAACCTGGGCTATTCGCGCGGCTACCACCGCCACCACTGGCGCTGAGCCGGCGCGCTCAAGACCCCGTCTGCAGCAGCGCGCCCTTGAACAGCACGGGCCCGGTCGGTCCGCCCTCGCCCGGCACGCCGCCCTTGGGCTCCAGGCTGATGGCCAGGGCCGGCACCTCGCGCACCTGGCCCTCGGCCGCGGTCAGCCGTACCACCGGTTCGCCCCCCAGCACCCCCAGCGACTTTGGCCCACCAGACGGCGGCAGCGCCCACAGCTGCAGCGACTTGTCCGCCGCCTCCTGGAAGCCGCCCACGCGCCTGAGCACCATGCGCTGGTTCTTGGGGTCGAAGGTCACGACCATGGACGCGTCAGACTTGTCGTCTGCCAGCACGGCCACGTACTGCACCTGCGGCGCAGCGCGCAGCTCAGCCGCGATCTGGTCCTTTTGCCGGGTGATCTGCGCAAGCTGGCCGTCCCGGGTGTTGACCTCGGTGTTCAGGTTGACACCCACCGCCACCGCCGCGACGGTGGCCAGTCCACCGGCCAGCGCCGCACCGCGCCACAGGCCCAGGGCCCGGCGCAGGCCGTCCAGCAGGCCGGTATCAGCCGCCGGTGCGGCGGCAACGCCAGGTTCGGCCTTCAGCAGGTTTTCGATGCGCTTCCAGACATTGGGGCCGGGCACGTCCGCGGGCTGCAGCTCGGTCATGGAGGCAAAGCGTTCCTGCCAGATCAGCGCGCTGGCGCGGATGGTGGCGCTTTGGCGCGCCAGGGTTTCAAAGCGGCGCCGCGCACCACCGCGCAGCGTGCCCAGCGCATAGCCCGCGGCCAGCTGGTCCAGCAGGTTGGGGTTGTTCAGTAGGTTCATAGAGTGTTTCAGTCGTGCCGCAGGCTCAGGCAAAACGCGCCATGCAACCGCGCAGCTGTTCCAGCCCGCGGCGTATCCAGGTCTTGACCGTGCCCAGCGGCAGCTTGAGCTGCTCGGCCAGCTCGCCATGGCTCAGGTCGCGCAGGTAGGCCAGGCTAACCACCTCGCGCTGCCGGGCTTCGAGCTTGCGCAGGCATTCGTGCAGGGCCCAGGCCTGTTCGCTGGCCTGGCTGGTGTCCATCGGGTTGGGGCTGTCGCCGGCCACAGTCTCGGTGATCGCGTCGTCCAGCTCCAGCGCGGCGTCGGCCCGCTCGCTGGCCCGGCGGCGCAGGAAGTCCAGCGCCCGGCTGCGCACGATCACCCCCATCCAGGCCAGGGGCGGGCTGATGTTGGCGCGGTAGTCGCCGGCGATGCGCCAGATGTTCAGGTAAGCCTCCTGCAGCACGTCCTCGGCCCAGTCGCGCTTGCCCACCACGCGCAGCGCCACGCCGTACAGCCGGGCACTTGTCAGGTCGTACAGCTCGCGCAGCGCGGCTTCACTGCCGGCACGCTGCGCGCCACCGTCCAGGGATTGGGCGCTGATGCGCCCGAGCAGGGCGATCAGGTGAAGGTCTTGGGTGTCTGTGGCCATGAAGGGCATTGTCGTGCTTGTCCTGCTCTACGCAAGGAAATGCCCTTCGGATTCAGCCCGGGTGTGGCACAAAACACCCGGACGCTAAAATCGCGGGCTTTCCCCCACAACCTTCTTGCGCGCCCCCGCGGCGTCCGAGCCATGACCCAGCAGACCCTCGACGGCGTGTCCGTCAACCCCCAGGCCAATGTCTATTTCGATGGCAAGTGCGTGAGCCACAGCATCACGCTGGCCGACGGCACCAAAAAATCGGTGGGCGTGATCCTGCCCGCCACACTGACCTTCAACACCGGCGCAGCCGAAATCATGGAATGCGTGGCCGGCAGCTGCGAATACAGGCTTTCCGGCTCCGACGCCTGGGTGACCTCTGGCGCAGGGCAGAAGTTCAGCATTCCCGCCAACTCGAAGTTCGACATCCGCGTGAGCGACGCCTACCACTACATCTGCCATTTCGGCTGAAACGGACGCAACCCACCATGGCCACGATCCTGCAAAACGTACCCGCCGGCCAGAAGGTCGGCATCGCCTTCTCGGGCGGGCTGGACACCAGCGCCGCCCTGCACTGGATGAAGCTCAAGGGCGCCGTCCCCTATGCCTACACCGCCAACCTGGGCCAGCCCGACGAGCCCGACTATGACGCGATCCCGCGCAAGGCCATGGAATACGGCGCCGAAAAGGCCCGCCTGATCGACTGCCGCCTGCAGCTGGCCCACGAAGGCATCGCCGCCCTGCAGGCCGGCGCCTTTCACATCAGCACGGCCGGCATCACCTACTTCAACACCACGCCGCTGGGCCGTGCCGTGACCGGCACCATGCTGGTGTCTGCCATGAAGGAAGACGACGTCCACATCTGGGGCGACGGCAGCACCTTCAAGGGCAACGACATCGAGCGCTTTTACCGCTACGGCCTGCTGACCAACCCGTCGCTGCGCATCTACAAGCCCTGGCTGGACCAGCTGTTCATCGACGAACTGGGCGGCCGCGCCGAAATGAGCGCCTTCATGACGGCGCATGGCTTTGGCTACAAGATGTCGGCCGAAAAGGCCTACAGCACCGACAGCAACATGCTGGGCGCCACCCATGAGGCCA
>CAZUJD010000266.1:0-4332 GCA_964620025.1 uncultured Ramlibacter sp.
AGCGCGTTCTGTGCCAGGCGCAGTTCTTCGGCCAGCAGGTCCAGCGCCTGGGCTCGGGCGGCCAGGTGGGCCGTGGCGAGCTGCAGGTGGGCGTCCACCCGGCGCAATGCGTCGAGGTGCCGTTCGCGCGCAATGAACACGCCTTCGGGCGCGGCCTGCCAGCCAGCCACGTCCAGCAGCTTGCGGCGCAGCGCGTCCAGCCCATTGCCGGTTTTGGCGGACAGGGCCAGGGCGTTGGCGGGCAGTGGTGCCCCGGGCACGGCATCCCGCTTGTTGAACAGGTCGATCACCGGCACGGCCTTGGGCAGCCGGGTGACCAGCAAGGCCGCTATCTGCGCGTCGGCCGCCTGGTAATCGGGCAGCGCGGCGCGCGTCAGGTCGTGCAGGAACAGCACGGCGTCGGCCTTTTCAATCTGGCCCCAGGCTCGCTCGATGCCGATTTTTTCGACCAGGTCGTCGCTGTCGCGAAGGCCTGCGGTGTCGATCACATGCAGGGGCACACCTTCGATCTGGATGGAATGCGCGACCACGTCACGCGTGGTGCCGGCCACCGGTGTGACGATGGCCAGCTCGGCGCCTGCCAGCGCATTGAGCAGCGAGCTTTTGCCGGCATTGGGCTGGCCGGCAATCACGACCTTGATGCCCTCGCGCAGCAGCACGCCCTGGCGCGCACGCTGCATGACGCGGGCGAGCGATTCGCCCAGGCGCGTGAGCTGGCCCTGCGCATCGGCCTTTTGCAGGAAGTCGATTTCCTCTTCGGGGAAATCCAGCGTGGCTTCCACCAGCATGCGCAGGTGCACCAGCGCGTCGCGCAGGGCATGCACCTCGCCGGAGAATTCACCCGACAGCGAACGGCTGGCACTGCGGGCGGCGGCCTCGGTGCTGGCGTCGATCAGGTCGGCAATCGCTTCGGCCTGGGCCAGGTCGATCTTGTCGTTCAGGAAGGCGCGTTCGGTGAACTCGCCGGCTCGGGCCACGCGCATCCCGATGGCGGCGCCGGCCTCCAGGCAACGCGCCAGCAGCAGCTGCAGCACCACCGGCCCGCCATGGGCCTGCAGCTCCAGCACGTCTTCACCGGTGTAGGAATGCGGCGCCGGAAAGTGGATGGCCAGTCCCTGGTCAATGGGGCTGCCGTCAGCGGACAGAAAAGGAAGGTAGGTCGCCTCGCGGGCTTTCAGCGCGCGGCCGCACAGCGCCTGGACGACCGGAGCGATGTCCGCGCCGGATACACGCACGATCCCCACCGCACCCCGCCCGGGGGCCGTAGCAATGGCAGCTATGGGATCGCGTTGCATGGGGGGACTTTAGTCCAGTGACACCGCGGAACCGGCTTCGCCGGGCCGCTGGTGTCGCCCCCTGGGGGGAGGCGCTGAAGGCGCTTCGGGGGGTATCCGTTCCGGGGGTTAGTTGAATTTCGGCAGGTTGAACTGCGGCGGCACGCCCATGCGGGTGTTGATGACCCACTGCTGGGCAATCGACAGCACGTTGTTGGTGATCCAGTACAGCACCAGGCCCGCGGGGAAGAAGAAGAACATCACGCTGAAAGCCAGCGGCATGAACCACATCAGCTTGGCCTGCAGCGGATCCGGCGGGGCCGGGTTCAGCGCGGTCTGCAGCAGCGTGGTGAGCGTCATGACCAGCGGCAGGATGAAGTACGGGTCCGGTGCCGACAGGTCGTGGATCCACAGCGTCCAGGGTGCATTGCGCATTTCAACGCTGGACAGCAGCACCCAGTACAGCGCAATGAACACCGGGATCTGGATCAGGATGGGGAAGCAGCCACCCATGGGGTTGACCTTTTCCTCGCGGTAGATGCGCATCATTTCCTGCTGCATCTGCTGCGGGTTGTCCTTGTAGCGCTCGCGCAGGGCCATGACCTTGGGGTTGATGGCCTTCATCTTGGCCATGCTGGCATAGGCCTTGGCATTGAGCCAGTAGAAGGCAACCTTCAGCAGCACCACCAGGCCCACGATGGCCCAACCCCAGTTGCCCAGCACGCCGTGGATTTTTTCCAGCAGCCAGTACAGCGGCTTGGCCAGAATGGTCAGCCAGCCGTAGTCCTTGACCAGGTCCAGGCCGGGAGCCAGCTTTTCAAGCATCTTTTCTTCCTGCGGGCCGGCAAAGAAGCGGGCCTCGACCGCCTTGCTGGCACCGGGCGCGATGTCCGACAGGGCCGTGATCATGCCGGCGGAGTACAGGTTGGCGTCCACCTTGCGCATGAACAGGTTGCGCTGCACGCCGTCACCCAGCAGCCAGGCGCTGGCGAAGTAGTGCTGCACCATGGCCACGTAGCCGTTGCTGGCCTGCTTCTCGATGTCGGCCTTGTTCTTCTCGATGTCGCTGAACTCGACCTTCTGGAACTTCTTGGCGTCGGTGTAGACCGCCGGGCCGGTGAAGGTGAAGTAGAACGAGGACTCGCCTGCGGGCTTGTTGCCGTCACGCACCAGCTGCAGGTACAGCTGCGGTGAAACGGGCGCGCTGCCGGTGTTGACGACTTCGTGACGCACGGCCATGTCGTAGGCGCCGCGCTTGAGCGTCCAGGTCTTGACCAGCTTGACGCCGCCGGTGTCGGGCGATTCGAAACGGATCACCAGTTCGTTGGCGCCGTCTTTGAGCTCGCGCTCGCCGCTGAAGGTCATGGCGGTCTTGTGGGTGGGGAAAGCGCCGCCGATCAGGCCGGTCTGGGCCACATAGACGCGTGCCGGGCTCTCCTCGAGCAGGACGAAGTTCTTGTCCTTGACCTGCAGGTCTGCATGCTTGAGGAATTCACTGCGGATGAGCGAGCCGCCTTCGGTGTCGAAGGTCAGGCGCAGCACGTCGGTGGTGACGGTGATGCGCTGGCGCGGCGCAGCAGCAGCCGGCGCAGCGCTGGTGCTGGGCGGCACGCCCGGGGCCGCTGTGCCCGGCACGGCGGCCGCGCCGGTGGCCGGTGCCGCAACAGCGCCAGGCACGGCCGACGGGACGGCTGCAGCCGCCGAAGCGGCGGCCGCCGCTGGCTTGGCTGCCGTGGCGGTGGCTTCGGGGGCCGGCGGGAAGAACGTGGGCTGGTTGCCGTTATGGACCTGCCACTTGTCCCACAGCATCACCATGGCAAAACCAAAAATCACCCACAGGATGGTGCGGCGAATGTCGTTCATGAAGACTTCTTTTGTGAAAAGGGTGAAAGCAGGTGAGTGAACAGGCGCGGTTTTTCAACCGGCACAGGATCGTGCCCGCCGTTGCACCAGGGGTTGCAGCGCGCAATGCGCGCCACGGTGAGGTAGCTGCCCGCGGCGGCGCCATGGGCCTGCAGCGCCTGGATGGCATACACCGAGCAGGTAGGCTCGAACCGGCAGGAAGCACCCAGCCAGGGGCTGAGCAGCAGGCGGTAGCCCTTGACCAGGCCGATGAGGATGCTGCGCATCATGCGGCCGCCCTGACAAACAGCTGCTGCAGTTCGGCGCGCACGGCCTGCTTGAGCAGGGTGGACGACGCGCTGATGAACTGCGTGCGGTCAAACCCCGCGCGCAACCGCACCACATGGGCGGCAGCAGGAAGGCGGGATTCGAAGTCGGAGCTCACGTTGTAGATCTGGCGTTTGATGGCATTGCGCGTGACGGCGCGTTTGGCCCAGCGCTTGGGCACCAGGGCACCCAGCCAGACATCGCGAACAGCAAACAGGGCCTGCGGTCGCTCGGACTCAGGCCCTGTGGGGATTGCGGCAGCCGGGGCCGCGGCGTCAAGGCTCAGGCGGTGCAGCACAAAATGCGCGCTGCGCGAAACCGTGGTACCCGCCATGACCGCCTGGAACTGCGCCCGCGTTTTCAGCCGCTGCACGGTGATGCCGGGCGAAACAGGCTGGCGCGGTCTGGCGTCAGACAGCCAGGCGCTTGCGGCCCTTGGCGCGGCGTGCGTTGATCACGGCACGGCCGCCGCGGGTCTTCATGCGGACCAGGAAGCCGTGGGTACGGGCGCGGCGCGTCTTGGAGGGTTGGTAAGTTCTTTTCATGGTGCTTGTCCGGTAACGGTGCTAGAGGCGAGTATCGGGCTGACACTCAGGGAAACCCATGATTATCGTGGATTTCCTGAATCCCGGCAAGGCTTTACGTGGTTTTTGCAGGGTGACGCTGGAAGTCCGGGCTGTTCAGGCCCGGCGCCAGCCCCGGTTTGTGGATAACGCCTTGATAAATTACAATCAACCGGCTTTCCAAATGAAAAATATCCACAGAGGCGACAGCCAATAATGAGCGAGGGACATCCATCCGGCCTGGCATCCGGGGCAGGCGACAGCCTGTGGCAAGCCTGCATCGACCAACTGGCCCAGGAACTGCCCGAACAGCAGTTCAACACCTG
>CAZUJD010000267.1:0-4328 GCA_964620025.1 uncultured Ramlibacter sp.
GGGGCGGCCCGGCGGCGCCCGACCCCTTCGTGCCGCGCCCTGCGTACACGCTGGGCACCCCCGGCTGGCTGCCCTGGATGCAGGCCGAGCAGCAGGCCACTCGCCAGGCCGTGGCGATCTACGACCAGACCTCCTTCAGCAAACTGTTGCTGCAGGGCCGCGACGCGCTCGCGCTGCTGCAGCGCCTGTGCGCCAACGAGATGGACGTGCCCGTGGGCAAGATGGTCTACACGCCCATGCTCAACGCACGCGGCGGCATCGAAAGCGACCTGACCGTCATGCGCCAGGCGCCGGACAGATTCCTCATCATCACCGGCTCGGCCCAGACCGTGCGCGACTTTGACTGGATCAGCCGCCACATCGGGCCGGACGAGCATGCGGTGCTGACCGATGTGTCAGCCATGTACAGCGTGCTGTCGGTCATGGGCCCCAAAGCCCGCGAGTTGCTCGCACGTGTGAGCCCGGACGACCTGTCGCCCGAGGGCTTGAAATTCTCGTGGACAAAAGAGATCGACCTGGGGCATGCACGTGTGCGTGCCGCGCGCATGAGCTATGTGGGCGGGCCGGGCTTTGAGCTGTACGTGCCCGTGGAAATGGCCCGACATGTGTACCTGGCGCTGCACGGCGCCGGTCAGGACCTGGGTCTGAAGGACGCCGGCTACTATGCGCTGGACGCGCTTCGCATCGAGCAGGGCCGCCGCGCCTGGGGTGCGGAGCTGGGGCCGGACGAAACACCCTGGGAGGCCGGCCTGGCGTTCAGCGTCAAGCTGGACAAGCCAGCGCCGTTCATTGGCAGGGACGCCCTGCTGGCTGCGCGTGGCAAGCCGCTGCGCAAGAAGCTGGTGACGCTGGTGTTCGCCGACGCGCAGGCCTTTGGCTGGGGTGGCGAACCCATTGTGCTGAATGGTGAAACAGTGGGCGAGATTTCGTCCATCGGCTGGAGCCCGCTGGCGGGTGGCTGCGTGGCGCTGGGTTATGTGCGCGGCGCGGGCGCCAACCAGCCGCATCAGGCCACGCCGGCCCATATCGAACTGTGGGGACAAAGGGTTCCTGTCACACTGCATGACCGCTGGCCCCAAGCTTGACATCATGACCACCGAAGCCATCCAGACCGTCGCCGACGCCATCATCACGGCTCGCCGAAGCCAAACCCCTTGCGACGCCCGGCCACTGGCTGGCGCATTGCAGACTGCGCAGGAAGCGTATGCGGTGCAAGCCACCGTGGCCCGGGCTCTAGGCGGCGGTCCTGCCGTATCGCCTCACTGGAAGTCCGGGGGCCCTTCGCGCGAAGCCACCCTGACGCACGCGCCACTGCCGCAGGCAGGCGTACGCGCCAGCCCCGCCGACATGCGCGACCTGCACTTCAACCTGCGCCTGATCGAAGCCGAAATCGCCCTGCGGCTGGGTCAGGCCGTCACGCCCGCGCAGGCTGTGGCGCTGACGCCCGAGACCGCCCCCGCGCTGCTGGACGGCATGACTGTGTCGATCGAAGTGGTGGATTCACGCTGGCAAGACCTGCCCAGAGTGCCGGCCCTGCTCAAGCTGGCCGACCTGCAGGTGCACGGCGCGCTGGCGCTGGGTGCCTGGGTTACCTTTGTGGCGCGCGACTGGTCCGCGCAGACCTGCGAGGTCACCATCGGCGCACAGGCGCCGCAACACTTTGCCGGCAGCCATTCTTTGGGTGATCCGGCCTGGCTGCTGCCCGCCTGGCTGCGCCATGCCACACGTGACGGCCAGACCGTGCCCGCCGGCACGGTGGTCACCACCGGCACCTGGTGCGGCATGCTCCGGGCCCAGGCGGGCGATCTGGTGACGGCGCGCTTTGCCGGGGTGGGCGAGGCGCAGGTACAGCTTTAGCCGTTGACGGCCGCCTTCACGGCGGCTTCGTCCATGCCGTACATCTCGGCAAATTCCGCCACGGACTTGCCGCTGGCTTCGTAGGCGCGGCGCAGGGCCTCGTTTCTGGCGGCACGCTCACCGATGTCGGCAAAGGCCTCCTCCAGCACCGCGGCAGCTGCCGGGTCGGGGGTGGGCATGCGCTCCATGTAGGCGTCGCGCGACAGGCCGCTGGCCTGAATGGCGGCGACGAACCGGGTACGCAGCCAGATTGCTGCAGCCTGCGGCCCGCGCGCCTGACGGCGGCGAAATACCTCCAGGATGGCGTGGTGCACGTGCTCGGGCGCCACCGGCTCCACAGGTTGCGCATTCAGGTCGTGGCGCGGCTCGCCCATGGCCACAGCCTCCAGATAGCGGGTGGAGCGGGCGTGCTGGCCCAGCGCAATTTTGAGGTCTTCCTTTTTGAACACGTCCGGGTGCAGGGCGAGCAGTTCCTGGTAGACACCCAGCTTCAGCGGCAAAAAGCGTGCCCCGAACATCCTGGGGTACAGCGCAAACAGCTGTTCCAGCACCGGGCTGGGCTTGCGCTGGGGCCGTGCGGCGTCGGGCTTGCGCTGGGGTTTGCCCGCAGGCTTGCGCTGCCTGGCAGGTGCTGCGGCGGCGGGCTGCGGGGCGCTGGTGGTGGCTTCGGTATCGGTCATCAGGAGCGGTCAAAACACGGACCCCAGACTGTACTGCCCAAATGGGGATGCGACTCACGGCAAAATCGGGGGATGAAAATCACCAAAGACACGGTTGTGTCCCTCCAGTTCAAGATCGCCGAGCCCACGGGCAAGCTCATCGAAGAGAGCAAGGAACCCATGGTTTACCTTCATGGCGGTTATGAGAACACGTTGCCCAGGATCGAGGAGGCCCTGGACGGCCAGGAGCCCGGCTACCAGGTGGTGCTGAACCTGCCGCCCGAAGACGCCTTTGGCCTGCGCAATGAATCGCTGGTGCAGGTCATCCCCAAAACCCAGTTCCCACCGGGCGTGAAGGTCGGCGGCCAGCTGGAGGGCCGGGGCGAGGATGGCTCGGTCATCGTTTTCACGGTCATGAAGATCAAGGGGCCCGAGGTCCACCTGGACGGCAACCATCCGCTGGCGGGCAAGGCGCTGCGCTTCACGCTCAAGGTAGTGGGCACGCGTGCGGCCACGGCCGAAGAGATCGCCCACCGCCATGTACATGGCGCGGGCGGCCACCACCACTGAGAGCCCCGCCATGAAATTCAAGATGGCGCCGAACTCGCTGTTCGCCGTCCTGCTGCGCTCTCCCTGGTGGATCAGCATCCTGATTGCCATTGTGTTTGCCGGCGCATCCAAGGCACTGCTGCCCGATGAGTACTGGATCTTTGGCGCCATGGGCGGCTTTCCGATGCTGGTGATCGGCTGCATCGCGTTGTGGCAGCAGCTGCAGGCGCCCAGCGCCAAAAAGACCGAAGCCATCCTGGGCGCCGTATCCGCCATGTCCTGGCGCGACTTTGCGAATGCGCTGGAGCAGGCCTGGCAGCGCGACGGCTACACCGTGCAGCGCATCAACAGCGGCGATGCCGCCGACTTCGTGCTGACGCGTCAGGGCAAGACCGCCGTGGTGGCCGCCAAGCGCTGGAAGGCCGCCAAGCCCGGCGTGGAGGCGCTGCAGGCGCTGCACGCGGCCATGCAGGCCCATGACGCCAGCGAATGCCAGTACGTCACGCTGGGTACGCTGAGCGACAACGCGCAGCGCTTTGCCCGTACCCACCAGGTCAAGCTGGTGCAGCCACAGGCTCTGGTGCTGTTGTTGCGCAACCTGCCTTCGATCTGAGAAAAAAACGCGCCTCAAGGGCGCGTTTTTTGTCCTGATTCAAAACCGGCCAGCGCGGGTTACTTCGACACCACGCGCACCATTTCCAGGCACTTGTTCGAGTAGCCCCATTCGTTGTCGTACCAGCTCACCAGCTTGACGAAGGTGCCGTCCAGCGCAATGCCGGCGTCCGCGTCAAAGATGCTGGTGCGGGTGTCGCCGCGGAAGTCGGTGGCCACCACCTTGTCTTCGGTGTAGCCCAGGATGCCCTTCAGGGCGCCTTCGCTCTGGGCCTTCATTTCGGCGCAGATGTCCTTGTAGGTGGCTTCCTTGTTCAGCTCCACGGTCAGGTCCACCACCGACACGTCGCTGGTGGGCACGCGGAAGGACATGCCCGTGAGCTTCTTGTTCAGCTCGGGGATCACCACGCCCACAGCCTTGGCGGCGCCCGTGCTGCTGGGGATGATGTTTTCCAGGATGCCGCGACCACCGCGCCAGTCCTTGTTGCTGGGGCCGTCCACGGTTTTTTGCGTGGCGGTGGCGGCGTGCACAGTGGTCATCAGGCCGCGCTTGATGCCCCACTTGTCATTCAGCACCTTGGCCAGCGGGGCCAGGCAGTTGGTGGTGCACGAGGCGTTGGAGATGATGGCCTCGCCCTTGTAGGTCTTGTC
>CAZUJD010000268.1:0-4323 GCA_964620025.1 uncultured Ramlibacter sp.
GGCTACGGCCCGGCGCGCTTCTCGTTCAACACCGGCGAGGGTCGTTGCCCCGGCTGCGAAGGCCAGGGCATCAAGACCATCGAGATGAGCTTCCTGCCCGACGTGAAGGTGCCGTGCGACCGTTGCCACGGCGCGCGCTTCAACCCCGAGACGCTGGCCGTCACCTGGCGCGGCAAGAGCATCGGCGACGTGCTGCAGATGGAAGTGGACGAAGCGGTCGAATTTTTCGCCGCCATGCCCAACATCAGCCACCCGCTGCAACTGCTCAAGGACGTGGGCCTGGGCTACCTGACGCTGGGCCAGCCCTCGCCCACACTGAGCGGCGGCGAAGCGCAGCGCATCAAGCTGGTGACTGAACTCAGCAAGGTGCGTGACGATGTGACCCGCCGTGGACAGAAGCCGCCGCACACGCTGTACGTGCTGGACGAACCCACGGTGGGCCTGCACATGGCCGACGTGGAAAAGCTGATCCGGGTGCTGCACCGGCTGGTGGACGGCGGCCATAGCGTGGTGGTGATCGAACACGACCTGGACGTGATCGCCGAAGCCGACTGGTTGATCGACCTGGGACCGGAAGGCGGCAATGCCGGCGGTCGCGTGGTGGCCGCCGACACACCCGAGCAGGTGGTGGCGCTGGGCACGCACACCGGGCGTGCGCTGGCACCGGTGCTGGCGCGTGGGTGACCCGCATGCCGGTTCACACCTTCTACAACGCCCGCCATGCTGAACATCACGGCAAGGTCGAGATGTTTCGCGGTGAGCTGGTTCCGTGCTTTGAAATTCCGGCGCGGGTTGACCATGTGGTGCGGGAGTTGCAGGCACGCAAGCTGGGTTCCCTGGTGCCGCCACAAGCCATCGACGACGCCGTCATCACCCGCGTGCACGCGCCGCGCTATGTCGATTTCCTGCGCGGGGCGTGGGACGAATGGGTGGCGCTGGATCCGGCCAACGCGCAGCGCGACGCCATCCCGTCGTACTGGCCGATCCGCACGTTCCGCTCGGACGTCCTGCCCGCCAGCTTTCCGGCGCGCATGGGCCTGTTCTCGTACGACGCGGGCAGCCCGCTGACGGCGGGCACCTGGGCTGCCGCGCGCGAGGGTGCGGCCTGCGCCTGGTCGGCAGCGCAGCATGTCATGAGGGGCGCGCGTGCTGCCTTTGCACTGACCCGTCCGCCGGGCCACCATGCGGGCGCTGATTTCTTCGGTGGCTACTGCTTCCTGAACAACGCAGCCATCGCGGCCCAGACGCTGCGCGACGCGGGCTGCGCGCGCGTCGCGGTGCTGGATGTGGACTACCACCACGGCAACGGCACCCAGGCCATCTTCTACGAACGCGCCGATGTGCTGACGGTCAGCCTGCACGGCGACCCGCACACTGAATACCCCTACTACCTGGGATATGCAGACGAACGTGGCGCTGGCGCGGGGGAAGGCTTCAACCTGAACCTGCCACTGCCGCGTGGCACCGGTTTTGCAAAGTGGCGCGACACATTGGGCGTCGCGCTGCGGGCCGTCGCGGCTTTCCGGGCCGACGCCCTGGTGGTGGCGATGGGCATGGACACATTCGAGGGTGACCCCATTTCGGGGTTCCTCCTGAAGAGTGCCGACTACCTGCGCGTGGGCGAAGACATCGCAGCGGTGGGGCTGCCCACCGTGTTCACCTTTGAGGGGGGCTATGCCGTGGCCGAGGTGGGCGTGAACGCCGTGAATGTGCTGCAGGGCTTTGACCCTTCGGATGCCAAGGCAGTGGCCAATACCTAAGTCTCGGCGCGCTGGCGAGACAGCGCCGGACAATCAGCCGATGTCCAGGATCCTGCAACCGGCATGGGTCATCCGCCGTGCGACAAGGCTTTGAACCCACCTCTCCGCTTGAAGGCGGGGGCCGTGCCCGGGGTCGCCCTGGCCGCAGGGCGCGGACCGTGCAGCTGATCTTCGGCTGGACGTTCACCGCATGGGCTGCGATCGGCCTGTTGTCCGGGCACATGTACCTGCTCATCGGGGGAAACCGCTTTTTCCAGGTGGTGCATTTCCAGGGGCTCGCGGCATTGCTGCTGTCGCTCGGCATCCTGGTCATCGCCGGCATGCAGTGGATGGCATTCTTGGCGGGTGCCGGCAGGGGTTTGAAAGAATCCTGGCATGTGCCAGCAAGGGTCGCGTTGTGGACCCTGTTGCTGCTGTGCCTGGCAGGTGCGGTCATCGCGCGCGAGTCGGGCTGGGGCGGCGACCGCAGCTTTTCGCTGGTTTCGCCCGAGCTGTTTGTCAAGGCAGGGCGGTTCGCCTGGATGGTCCGGTGGGGCCTGCCCTGGCTGGAAGCGAACGCCATGACCCTGGTGTACATCACGGCAGGCGCGGCTTTCTGGACGATCGTGGTCATGTTGCTCAATGCCGTTCGCCCGGTGCATCTCTCCAACAGGCGTGGCAGCAGGGAGCGTGCGATCCTGCTGGCTGTCGGGGGCGTCACTGCCTGCGCGGGGGCGTGCCTGGCAGCCATTGCCTACCTGAGCGCTGCGGCAGACCGGGCCCCGACCTCGGTAGCGGGCGTGGCACTGGCGTATTCGGTGCTGGTCGAATGCGCCGGGGTGACGGCGCTGCTGGTGCTGGGGGTTTTGTCGACATGGCGCCCCGCATGGCGGTAGTGCTGCACAGCGGAATTGGAGCTCAGTGAATGCCTGAATGGTCAGGGAGTGCACCGGCACGTCTAATCGGGTAAACCTTTTCCCTGGAGTTTCCATGCACAAGTCCATCGGCCGCCGCCAGCTCGTTCAACTGGCCGGTGCTGCCCTCGTGGCGCCTGCCTTCACCGCCCGTGCGCAGGCTTTCCCGTCGCGGCCCATCAAGCTCGTCATTGCCTTTCCCGCCGGTGGTCCCACCGACATCACCATGCGGTCGCTGGCCGACAGCGCCGGCAAGTTCCTGGGCCAGCCGGTGATCGTGGAAAACAAGCCCGGCGCAGGCGGCACGCTGCCCGCCCAGGCACTTCAGACCTCGCAGCCCGACGGCTACACACTGGCGCAGATTCCGCTGGGCGTGTTCCGCCTGCCTTACACGGCCAAGATCAACTGGGACCCGATCAAGGACATCAGCTACGTGCTCAACGTCACTGGCTATGCCTTTGGTGTCGTGGTGCCGACCGAATCGCCGCTGCGCACCTGGACCCACTTTGTGGCCTGGGCCAAGGCCAACCCCGGCAAGCTGTCCTATGGCTCCACTGGCACCATGACCAGCCCGCACCTGACCATGGAGCTGATCGCCCAGCAACTGGGCCTGGACCTCGTGCACGTGCCGTACAAGGGCAGCGCCGACCTGGCGCAGGCCATCACCGGCGGCCACATCATGGCTGCGGCTGATTCCACCGGCTTTGCCCCGCTGGTCGAGTCGGGCAAGCTGCGCGTGCTCAACACCTGGGGCGAAAAGCGCCTGGCCAAGTTCCCCGACGCACCCACCCTGAAAGAACTGGGCCTGAACATGGTGCAGAACTCGCCGTTTGGCATCGGCGCGCCGCGCGGCACGCCGCCCCAGGTGGTCAAGGCGCTGCACGACGCCTTCAAGAAGGCCATGGAGCTGGACAGCTACAAGACGGCGCTGGCCCGCTATGACATGGTGCCCATGTACATGAGTTCCGCCGCCTATGCCAAATTTGCACAGGAGACCTTCACCCGCGAAAAGGCGCTGGTGACCAAGCTGGGCCTGGCCAAGACCTTCTGACGCCGCGGCGCGGGTGTCAACCCGCGTTTTGCAGCGCCAGGCCCGCATGCTCGCGCAGCGGGTGGAAGTGGATCTTCGGAAAGCGTTCCTGGGCCAGCCGCACGTCGTAGGGTGACGTGCACAAGAAAGCCAGTGCGTCCGCCGCGTCGTGCGCCATGCGCATGGGGTAGGCGTCGGTGAAAACCCGCAGCTCTGCCGGCGTGTCGGCGGTGATCCAGCGTGCACCGGTGTACTGGCAGCCTTCCAGCCGCACGTCGGCGTCGTATTCGGCCTTCAGGCGGTGCTGCACCACTTCAAACTGCAGCTGCCCCACGGCGCCCAGCAGCATGGCGCCACCGGCATCGGGCTTGAACACCTGGATGGCACCCTCTTCGCCCAGCTGGGCCAGGCCCTGCTGCAGCTGCTTGGTGCGCAGCGGGTTTTTCAGGATCACGGTCATGAACAGTTCAGGCGCAAAGAACGGCAACCCGGTGAACTGCAGGTTGGCGCCGTCGGTGATCGTGTCGCCCAGCTGCACGCCGCCGTGGGTGGTAAAACCAATGATGTCGCCCGCATAGGCCTCTTCCACCGCTTCGCGGCGCTGGCTCATGAAGGTCACCACGGATGTGGGCCGCAGCTC
>CAZUJD010000269.1:0-4303 GCA_964620025.1 uncultured Ramlibacter sp.
GGGGGCCGGAGATTACCAGCCCTGCCACGCCGCTTGCGAGGTGGTGCTACTTCGCCGTACCGGCGCGCCGCAGCAGCGCCCACAGCAGGATGGCGCCGAAGGTGGCAGTGCCGATGCCGCCGAGGGCGAAGCCGCCGAACTTCAGCGTGAAGTCCCCCGTGCCCAGCACGAGCGTGATGGCGGCAACCAGAAGATTCTTGTTGTCTGAAAAGTCCACCTTGTTGTCTACCCAGATCTTGGCGCCGGCCACGGCGATCAGCCCAAACACCACGATGCTCACGCCGCCCATCACCGGCAGGGGGATGGCCTGGATCACCGCGCCGAATTTGGGGCTGAAGCCCAGCACGATGGCAATGCAAGCCGCCACCAGAAAGATGGCCGTCGAATAGATCTTGGTCGCGGCCATGACGCCGATGTTTTCTGCATACGTCGTCACGCCCGTGCCGCCTGCGCCGCCGCTCACCACCGTGGCCACGCCGTCGCCGATGAAGGCCCGGCCCATGTACACGTCCAGGTTCTTGCCGGTCATGGCCGTTACGGCCTTGATGTGGCCCAGGTTCTCGGCCACCAGGATGATGGCCACCGGTGCAATCAGCAGCATGGCCGGGGCGCTGAACACCGGCGCGGCAAAGGCCGGCGCGCCCACCCACGCCGCGTTGGCGATGCCCGACAGGTCCATGGGTTTGCCCAGGCCCAGGCCGTTGGTCAGGATGGCGTAGATGACGGACGCCACGATCAGCCCCACCAGAATCAGCAGGCGCTGCACCATGCCCCGTGTGAACACGGCCACCAGCGCCACCGACACAAAGGTCACGGCCTGCATCCAGCTGTCGAAGTTGCTAGCGGCCATGTTCTTCACCGGGATGCCCGCCAGGTTCAGGCCGATCACGGCCACCACGGCGCCGGTGACCACCGGCGGCATGAAGCGCTCGATCCAGCCCGTGCCCACCGCCTGCACGATGGCGCCAATGGCGATGTACAGCGCCCCGCAGGCGATGATGCCGCCCAGGGCCACGCCGATGTTGGCGTTGGGCCCCTTGCCCGCATAGGCCGTGGCGGCGATCACCACGCCGATGAACGCAAAGCTGGAGCCCAGGTAACTGGGCACCTTGCCGCCGGTGATGAAGAAGAAGATCAGCGTGCCGATGCCGCTCATCAAAATCGCGATGTTGGGGTCAAAGCCCATGAGAATGGGCGCCAGCACCGTGGCGCCAAACATCGCTATCACGTGCTGCACGCCCATGGCCGCCGTCTGCGGCCAGGGCAGCCGCTCGTCGGGCGCGATCACGCCGCCCTGGTTCAGTACAGACGCCGGCTTTTCGGTCCAGTCAAACATGCCCATTTCCCTGCTCCTCTCGAATTGAAGTGGAGCGATGCTATGAGCAAAGAAAATGCCGCGCAAGCTGCGCCGCGGCATGCACGGGGTCAGGGTTTGGCGAAGATGGCTACCCTGCCCAGCACACCGGCGTCCTTCAGTATCTTGCGGTGCCCCAGTCCCTCGGTGGCCACCAGCTGCGCACCGCGCACCGCATGGGCATAGGCCTGGCCGTCGGCAAAGCGGTTGATGCTGTCATGGCGGTCGTGCACCACCAGCGTGGGTACGCGCACGCGCGGGCCCACGGCATGGGGCTCAAACTGCGGCATCAGGATGCCCTCGCGTGCCTCAATCAGCTTTTGCATGGCCGCGCGCGTGCCCTCGTGCAGGCCGAACACATGGGCGAACAGGCGCGTGTATTCGTGGGGGGACGCGGGCGGCGCCAGCAGCACCAGCTTGTCCATGGGCGTGCCGCGGCTGGCCGCGTAGGCCGCAGCGTTGGCCGCCAGCGAATGCGCCACCACCGCGCCGATGTGGTGGCCCTCCTGCATCAGCCGTGCCACCACGTACTCGATCACGCGGGCAAACTGAGGCAGGTTGCTGGTGGCGCCGCGGCTGCGACCGTGGGCGGGCATTTCCACCAGCACCACACGCATGCCCTGGCCGGCCAGTGCGTCAGCCAGCGGCAGCATCTGGCGGGCATGGCCGCCCCAGCCATGCAGCAGCAGCGCCACCGGGCCATGCGGCGCCACGCGGTGCTGGTACAGCGTGACGCTGGCGTCTTCGAACGGCCAGGTATCCACGCGCCAGCCACCGTCCCACGCCGCGCGCCGGCTGATCCATTTGGGTGGCAGCGGCGTGCCGAACAGGCGCAGCGCCGCGCGCACGCCCAGGGCAGGCCACAGCCGCTGTGATGTGCCCAGCGCCAGGCGAAACAGGCGCACGCCGGGGCTGGCCTGGTAGAAGGCCGACGTGGCTTCCAGTGCGGTACGGGAGGTCATGGCCGGGCCTTTCAGAAATGGATCCAGTCGTCGTTGCTGCGCGGCAGGCTGCGCAGCGATGCCCGCGCGGCCTGTGCGATGCGCCAGCCGCCCCAGGCGGCGGCAATGCCAAGAATGATCAGCATGATGAAAACCTTTCTTCGCACACTCGTGCGAAATATGGGGGTGACAGAAGCAAGCGCCACATGGCCGTCAGATCCTTCTGGGGTCAGGGTTGGTAGCTCTTGACCAGGCGGTCCCACGACGCCTGGGTGCGGTCCGCTGCGCGCGGGTCGCGCAAAAAGCGGGTGTCGTGCAGCATGCCCATGATCAGGGCGCTGAGTTCACCGACCAGCTGCTCGGGGTCGGTGTCGGGTTTCAGGTGCCCGGCCTCCACGGCCTGCAGCACGGTGCGGCGCAGCGCGCCGCGCCAGCGGGTGATCTCGCTCAGCAGGTGGTCGCGCAGTTCGCCCGCGCGGTCGTCCAGCTCGAACGCGCCGGCGGTGTACAGGCAGCCGGTGTGGGCCTCCACGTCGCGGGTGCGGATGATCCAGCGCCGCACGATCTCGTTCAGCCGCGGCAGGCCTTTGGGCTGCTGCATGGAAGGCACGAACACCTGGGCAATGAAGCGGCGGCCGAATTCGTCAATCACGGCCTTCTGCAAGGCCTCGCGCGAGCCCACGCGTGAAAACACGCCGCTCTTGGACAGGCCGATGCGGTCGGCCACCACCTGCAGCGAGATGGACTCCAGCCCCTCGGCCGAGGCCATGTCCAGCGCCGCGCCGACGATGGCGGCACGGGTGAGCTCGGCTTTCTGGGTTTTGGCGTCCATGGGGCAGATATTAGCACGCATGTGCGAAATTGCAAACCTGCCTGATCAGCCTGTCCAACTCAGGGGAAGTCCTAGTGATGGATCCGTCCCCAAGTGACAGAACGGGTGTCCAGGCCGCCGTATGCTGCTTTCATGACTGCTCCCCACATTCCCCAAATCACCCTGTACCAGCGCTGGCTGCGCGAGACACGCGGCCTTTCGTTTGAATCGTATGACGCGCTGTGGCGCTGGTCGGTGGACGACCTGCCGGCGTTCTGGCAAAGCATCTGGGACTACTTTGAGCTGCATTCGCCCACGCCGCACACGGCCGTGCTGGCGGGCGGCGCCATGCCGGGGGCGCAGTGGTTTCCTGGCGCGCAGGTCAATTACGCGCGCCAGGTGTTCCGCCATGTGGATGCGGCGCACGCGGCAGGCCTGCCCGCCATCATCAGCCGCAACGAAAAAGGCAATCACCGCGAGCTGTCCTGGCCCGAGCTGCGCCGCCAGGTCGCGTCCATGGCGCTGCACCTGAAGGCGCAGGGCCTGCAGCCCGGCGACCGCGTCGCGGCCTACCTGCCCAACATTCCCGAGGCCATGGTCGCCTTCCTGGCGGTGGTGAGCCTGGGCGGGGTGTGGAGCATCTGCGCGCCCGACATGGGCACGGCCGCGGTGCTGGACCGCTTCAGGCAAATCGAGCCCAAGGTGCTGATCGCCTGCGACGGCGTGAGCTACGGCGGGCGCGACTTTGACCGCACCGGTGTGGCGGCAGAACTGCGTGCCGCGCTGCCCAGCTTGCAGCATGTGGTGATCCACCGCAACCTGGGTCTGGACGATGCGGCGCTGGCGCCACTGCAGCCGTACGCACGGATGGCCGACACCACCGCGCGCAACGACGCGGCCACTGCGGCGTTCGAGCCGCTGTGGCTGCCGTTCAACCACCCGCTGTGGATCGTCTATTCCAGCGGCACCACCGGCCTGCCCAAGCCCATCGTGCACGGCCATGGCGGCACGGTCATCGTGGCGCTGGCGCTCAAGACGCTGCACAACGACATTGGCTGCAGCTACGCGCCCAACACTTTGGGCGAGCGCTTTCACTGGTACAGCTCCACCGGCTGGGTGATGTGGAACGCCCAGATGAGCGGCCTGCTCAACGGCACCACCTGTTGCATCTACGACGGCAACCCGGCGGGCAGCAAG
>CAZUJD010000270.1:0-4291 GCA_964620025.1 uncultured Ramlibacter sp.
GGTACGCTGCTGGGGCGGGACTAGATTGAGAAGGGGCGCCGTGGGAGCGGCGCCCTCGCCGCGAAGGGATGATGCGCGGCCTTCAGCCCGGGGGCTGGGGGCCGTAAAGCTGAGGGTGCCCGCGTGGCAGCCGCCAGGGGCGGTGGCGCCACGGCAACGCAGGAACTGGAGACGACGTGAGAGACATTCTGGTCACGGCCATTCTGGTGGGCCTTATCCCGCGCTGCTTCACGCGTCCGCACGTGGGCGTGCTGGCGTGGTCCTGGGTGGGGTACATGAACCCGCACCGCCTGTGCTGGGGCTTTGCCGTCACGCTGCCGGCGGCGCAGATGGTGGCGCTGCCGACCTTGCTGGGGCTCGTTTTCAGCAAGGAACCGAAGAAGATTCCGTGGACGCCGGTGCCGGTCTTGTTGGTAATTTTTTTCGCCTGGTGCACGTTCACCATGGCATTTGCCATTAATCCCGAGGACGGTTGGGTACAGTGGGACAAGGTACTCAAGGTTCAGATTATGGTGTTCGTCACCTTGATGGTGATGCGGCGTCGGGAGCGGTTGCACGCGCTGGTCTGGATTATTGTCATTTCCATCGGCTTTTTCGGCGTCAAGGGGGGGCTCTTTACGCTTTCCGGTGGCGGCCAAGGTCTGCTGGGGCCGCAGGGTAGTTTTATCGCGGGCAACACGGAAATCGCTCTCGCGATGACGTTGACACTGCCCCTGATGTGGTATTTGCGCACCCACACTCCAAAAAAATGGATACGTGTCGCGCTGTTGGGCGCCATGGGTCTGACCGCGATTGCCATTTTGGGCAGTCACTCTCGCGGCGCGTTGCTGGCCATCGTCGGCGCGTCGGTGTTCCTGTGGTGGAAAAGCCGCAACAAGGCACTGCTTTCAGTGTTGGTATTGATGATGCTCCCGGTGGGTTTTATTCTCATGCCGCAGGAATGGCGTGATCGCATGGCGACAATCGGTTCTCATCAGGAGGACGCATCCGCCCGGGGACGTATCAACGCGTGGCAATTCGCGATCAATGCCACCAAGGACCGGCCGATTGTTGGTTTGGGTTTCCAGGGCTTCACGCCGGGGGCGTTTCATGTGTGGGCGCCGGAGCCAGAAAATTTTCACGACGCACACAGCATTTATTTTCAGGTGTTGGGTGAGCAGGGTTACCCGGGGCTGTTCCTGTTTCTGTTGATCTTGCTATTGACCTGGCGCAATGCGGCAGTGGTGATGCGGCTGGCACGAGGTGATCCGCAGTGGCTATGGGCCTATGACCTGGCGGCGATGATTCAGGTGAGCCTGTCGGGTTACCTGGTGGGCGGCGCGTTCCTCGGGCTTGCCTATTGGGATCTTCCTTACACGCTGGCGGCGATCGTCGTGTTGATGCGCCGCTTGCTGGAGGAGGCGAAGCTGCCCCAACGGGCGGTGGCACGCCGACGGGTCGCTGTGTCCCAGGCCGGCGATTTGCCGAGTCTGGCCGGGCCGGGACAGGTGTGAAGGCGCGCGGCGGCGTGAGGGCGCTATTGGGCGCGCTGGTGGTGTGTTGTTCCGCCCTGCCTGCTGGTGTCGCCGAGGCCGCGACCTTCACCGCCACCTACACCGAGCTGCCGCGCTCGCCAGCCAACTACGCGGCGAGCTGGTACAGCGGCGCTGTCACGCGCGATGGCAAGTTCATCTACGGCCTGGGCCACAGTCACAACAGCCACGGCAACAACGGGCTGTGGGTGTACGACCCGGCAACGCAGGCGCATGAGTCGGTGTTTCCCAGTACCAGTTGGTTATGGAAATGGGACACCGACGCCAACAAGCACGACGTGCCGAAATCCGGCCATTGGGTGACGCTGGACCCAGGCCGGGACAAGTCGCTGTACGACCACTTCGGCGGGCCGAATATCGTTGCGCTGACCAACCGTAACAACCACCAGGCGTTTTACATGCCGGGCGTGGATCAGTTCTGGGTGCTGGCCGGCACCACGTTCTACCAGTCGAGCCCGTACTTCGGCGGCCGGTTCGACCTCAAGACAAAGCGCTGGACGTACCTGTCGAAGCCGTGGAGCGACCCAACCAAGGCGGATGATCTGGCCGATTTCAGCACTGGCATGATCGCCGGCAAGCCCGCCGGGTGGGCCGCGCCCAACGCCGCAACGGCGGTGTGCATGGACCTCGACACGGCGGTGCTGTTCGGGGGCATGAACGACGCTTCCGGTACGGTGCGCATCATCGAGCCCAACCCGGCCGGGCCAGAGCACTACCGCTGGGCGATGGCCAAGGCGCCCATTTACGTGCCGGCGGAGAACGTGCGCCACAACGCCGCCTGCGTGGGCGATACGGTGTACTTCATCAGCGGGCAGGAGCGGGTGCGGGGTGACTCGGTCATGCGCACGCCGGCTGTCGCACCGTTCTGGAAGTTCCACGTCCCGACGCGCACCTGGACGGCGCTCCCGGGCGGCCCAGCCGGCGCCTATTTCACGGTCATGACCTACGACACGGCCGCCAAGGCGCTGCTGGTGTACGGCGGCACGGGAGCACAGCCGCAGAACCGGCTGTGGGTGTTCGACCTGGCCGCGCAGCAGTGGCACGACCTGACCGGCACGGTGCCGAATTTGCCCAAGGCCGACATGCACACGGGCGGCTACCTGCCGGGCTACGGCCACGTCTACAAGGGCGGTCGGCGCTTCAACGCCGACGGCAGCGAGATGGACTACACGGCGAGCGGGATGTTCATGCGCATCGTGCTGCACCGAGTGCCGGGCCGGGGTTCGCCCGTGGCCGTGACGCCGCAATCCGAGCCAGTGACGCCCCCGCCTGTGCCGACCCCCCCAGTTGCTGCCGCGGATCGCGATCAGCCCATCGTGGAGCGTGTGAAAAACCGCCAACGTCTGGGTGACGAGGCGGCCACTGTGACGCCACGGGCCGCGGTGGAGCGGTCGCCGGGCGACGGTGGCGCGGTAACCGCGCCGGGCCAGCCGATCCTGGAGCGTGTGAAAGCACGCGCACAGTCGGGGCAGGCCGCCGTGGCACCGCATGAGCCGGGCATCACGCCCGCTGGCGTGGCGCCCGGACAGGTGCCGACGACCAGCGACATCAAGCTCACCTGGGTCCGCGGTCACATTTGGGGCCTGCCCAACCGCCCCAGCAACGCCACCAAGCACATGGCCTTCGCCGAAGGGCCGGACGGTCGCGTCTACACCATGGGCGGAGATTGGGGCAGCGGCTCGGTCGCCGCCGAGAACAGCGGGCGACAGGAGGTGTACTCCTTCCACCCGGGCAGCCCCACCGACAGTTGGCGCCTGGACGCGCCGTACTGCGGCACGCCAGACAGCCCAGTGCACTGGCACACCGACGAGGCCGGCGCCGTGTGGGACGCCAAGCGCGGCCTGATTTGGAAGGTGGCCGGTACCGAGTACAGCACGATGGTCAAAGATCAATGCGAGGCGAGCGGCGGATCGGTGAAGGCCAAGGTCATCACCTTCAACCCGGCTACCGGCAAGTGGAAGGTTCCAGAGGGCTTCGACCAGACGCGCTTCGGCTTCGTCACCAACGCGGTGCTCGACCCGGACAAGGACGAAATCATCCAGATTATCGACGAGGCGGCCAAGCACCTGAACCTGCAAACCGGGCAGTGGACGTCCTACTGGCTGCCGCGCGGGCCGCTACGATTCAACGCCCGCACCACGCGCCTGGGGCGCAAGGTGTGGTGGTGCAACCGGGCGCAGGTGCTGGAGGCGTATGACCTCGACACGCACAAGCTGACCAGCTACAGCGTGGCACCGTGGCCGCTGCCGCCGGAAGGTAGTTGGGAAATGCAGATGGTGTACGCGCTCGGCGACAAGCTGCTGGTCATGAAGCCGACCTCAAGCCCGTACACCCCGCGCAAGGCGGCGCTGTTCGACCCGGCCACGGCCGCGTGGACGCCGATCGACCAAGGCGAGGGATGGGGCAACAGCGGCTACATGCACAGCAGCGGCCGGGTCATCTTGATGGGCGGCGGCATCAACGGTGAGGCCGAGGCCAACAAGCAGGTGTGGGTGGGAGACCTGCCCTGATGCTCCCCGTTCCCACCAGGCCCGGCCCCGTATCCTGCCCGCGTCGGCATGCGTCGATGGCCCTTGCCAACAGTGTCCGGGCGAGTGTCATTCCCTGTGGGAGGCCCGCCCTCGGGCCGAATCCCGCGCAGCATCGCTTCGCGGCGAGGGCGCCGCTCCCACGGTGTTGCTGGCGCCTGCACCCCAACCGCACGGGAGTCGACCGGTGAGTAATCCCCAGCAGGGCTTCGAGCAACGCTGGCGCCAGCG
>CAZUJD010000271.1:0-4252 GCA_964620025.1 uncultured Ramlibacter sp.
GCTGCCATTCGCGCCCGTCAAAGCGGGTCAGCACCGGCCCGCGGAAATACATGTCGTGCTGTGCGGGCGGGGTTTCGTCAAACCGGATCCGCATGGCGATGGTTTCGTCCAGCGCCAGGCTGGCAATGTTGCCCACCTGCATGCTGCTGGACAGGCCGCTGCGCCCTGTCATGGCGTCGCCGGGCAGGCCCCACAGCGGCGCCATCCGCGGAAACAGCAGGAACAGCACGACCATGATGGGCGCACCCACCAGCGCCATGCCGCCGGCCGTGCGTGCGGCCTGCATCAGCGGCGGCTTGCCCACCGGCATGTGGGCGTTGACCAGCGTGGTCAGCAGGCCCAGCAGCGCCACCAGCATGGCCATGGCGGTCAGCAGCGACTGCGAGAAAAAGAAGTTCGTGAGCATGGTGAAAAAGCCCAGGAAGAAGATCACAAACGCGTCGCGGCGCGCGCGCAGTTCCAGTGTCTTCAGGGCCAGCAGCACCACGATCATGGTCACACCGGCGTCGCGGCCCACCAGCGTGCGGTGCGTCCACAGCGTGGCCAGCACCATCACCACCAGCAGGCCGGCTACCCACCAGCGGCCCGGCAGCGGGCGCGACGTCCAGGCCAGGCGGCCGCGCCACAGCAGCACAGTGGCGGCCAGGCCGCTGCACCACAGCGGCAGGTTGCCTACCTGGGGCAGCACCACCCAGGCGATCACGGCCAGCAAAAAAAGCGTGTCGCGCCCTTCGCGCGGCAGGGCGTTGAGCTTTTGCAGGGCGGCTTTCAGCACAGCGCCAGGGCCTCCAGGCAGCGGCGCTTGTGCGCCTCGCCGCTGGCCGGCTGGATGTCAAGGCCCGGCAGCCGCAGGCCGTAGTCCAGGCCCAGCCGGTCGGCCTGCAGCACCCAGGCGCACAGGCGCGACAGCCGGGCTTCGGTGCCCAGGCTGCCGGCCAGGGCAAAGTCCAGCCACAGCTCATGGCGCTGGGCCTGCTGGGTGTCACGGCTGACCAGTTCGTCCGAGCCGCGGGCCTGGCTGCGCGCCACCTGCTTCCACACCACCAGCTTCAACGGGTCACCGCGGCGGTAGGCGCGCACGCCGTCAAATTCGCCGGTGGTCTGGCTGCGTGTTGCGGGTGCGCCGCCGCTGCGCGGTTCGCCGGGCGGCAGCGGCGGGGGGTGGGCTTCAGGGGCGGGGTACACCAGCACCTGGGCGGCCGGGCGCCACACCGTCCACACCCGAAAGGTGCCCATCGGAAATCGCGTTTCCGCCGTCAGCGCCGGCAGCCGCTGCAGCCCGCGCCGGGTGGGTGCAAAAGCCACCTGCACCGTGCTGCGTCCCTGGCCGGGCACGTCGGTCCAGGCCCAGTGGTCGGCATGGGGGGTGTCCAGCACGGCCAGACCGATGCCGTGACGCACTGCGCGCCGCGCGTTCACCAACGTGATGCCGAAGGTGGCGTTGCTGCCCATGAACTGCGGGTCGGGTGGTACCAGCTGCAGGGTCAGGCCGCGCAGCGTACCGTGGCACACATGCATGCCCACCACGGCGCTGCCCGCCAGCAGGAAGGTCAGCAGGTAGCCCAGGTTGAGCTGGTAATTGATGCTGGCCACCAGCAGCAACAGGAGCGTGGCCGCCAGCATGAAGCCCGGCCGCGTGGGCAGTATGTACACATTGCGCTGGGTCAGCGTGGTGGTGTCGCTCAGGGGCAGGCGCGACTGCCACCACTGCCTGAACCGGCCCCGCGCGAACGCGAACGGGTTGAACGCCGCCAGGTTCATGGAAGCGGAACGGATTCGATCATGGCGCGCACCTGTTCCACGGGCCCGCGTCCCGCATCACCCGTGGGCACCAGCCGGTGCGCAATGGTCTGCGGCAGGATGGACTGCACGTCGTCGGGTGCCACATAGTCACGCCCGGCCAGCAGGGCCTGGGCCTTGGCCGCACGCACCACGGCAATGCCCGCGCGCGGGCTCAGACCCTGCATGAACCAGCGGCCCGAGCGCGTGGCCGCGATCAGGTCCTGCACGTAGTTGAGCAGCGGGTCGGCGGCATGGATGGTCAGCACCTGCTGCTGCAGGTGCAGCAGCTCGGGCGGCGTCAGCACGGGGGGCAATGATTCGACCATGTCGCGGCGGTCGCCGCCATTGAGCAGGGCGCGCTCGGCCGCGCGGTCGGGGTAGCCCAGGGATATGCGCATCAGGAATCGGTCGAGCTGGCTTTCCGGCAGGGCAAAGGTGCCCAGCTGGTCGTGCGGGTTTTGCGTGGCAATCACAAAAAAGGGCGTGGGCAGGGGGCGGGTTTCGCCCTCGACCGTGACCTGCTTTTCCTCCATGGCTTCCAGCAGGGCGCTCTGGGTTTTGGGGCTGGCGCGGTTGATCTCGTCGGCCAGCAGCACCTGGGCAAACACCGGGCCCGGGTGGAACACAAAGGATTCCTTGCCGCGCTCGTAGATGGACACACCCGACAGGTCGCTGGGCATCAGGTCGGCGGTGAACTGAACGCGCGAAAACTGCAGCCCGAATGCGCGCGACAGTGCATGGGCCAGCGTGGTCTTGCCCACGCCGGGCACGTCTTCAATCAGCAGGTGCCCGCCGGCCAGCAGGCAGGCCACACAGTCCTGGACCTGGGCCGTTTTGCCCACGATCACCGTGTTAAGCTGGTCCAGAAGCGACTTGAGTTTTTGTTGTGCATCCATGGCATGACGTTACATCAAAATTTTTAACATGGGCGCCACCGGATATTTCACCCACCGCGACTGCTGGAAGCATGAAATGGGCCCGGGTCACCCCGAATGTCCCGAGCGGCTTGATGCCATTGAAGACCGTTTGCTGGTCACCGGCGTGGGCGACGCGCTCGACCGGCGCGAAGCACCCGAAGCCTCGCTGACCGATGTGGAACTGGCCCACGGCCGCATGCATGTGGCGGCGCTGCGCGGCCTGAGCGACCAGCTGGCTGACGAGATTGCTGCGGGCGGCCCCACGCACGCGCAGATCGACCCCGACACCTCCATCAACGTCCACACCTGGGCGGCGTCGCTGCGGGCTGCCGGTGCCGCGCTGGCCGCTACGGACGCCGTGGTGGCCGGCGAGCTGGAGAACGCCTTTTGCGCGGTGCGCCCGCCGGGCCACCATGCCTGCCGCGACAAGGCCATGGGCTTTTGCTTCCTGAACAACGTGGCCATTGCGGCGCGCTATGCGCTGGAGCGTCACGGCCTGAAGCGCGTGGCGGTGGTGGACTTTGACGTGCACCATGGCAATGGCACCGAAGACATCCTCAGCAACGACCCGCGCGTGCTGATGGTGGGCATCTTCCAGCACCCGTTCTATCCGTACACCGGCGCCGACAACCCGGCGGCCAACATGCTCAATTTGCCGGTGCCGGCCTACACGCGGGGCATGGACATCCGCGAGATGATCGAGGCGTCCTGGATGCCGCGGCTGAATGCCTTCAAGCCCGAGATGATCTTCATCAGCGCGGGCTTTGACGCCCACCGCGAGGACGACCTGGGCCAGCTGGGCATGACCGAGGCCGACTACAGCTGGATCACCTCGCGCATCAAGGACGTGGCGCGGCGCCATTCGGGCGGCCGCATTGTTTCCTGCCTGGAAGGCGGCTACAACCTGAGCGCCCTGGCGCGCAGCGTGGAGGCGCATATCCGGGAACTGGCGGATGTTTGAGACGCGATGAACGACGCATTGATACAGCAGCGGGACGCACACGGCGTGTGGACGCTGACCATGAACCGGCCGCAGAACTTCAACGCGCTCAGCGAGGAAATGCTGGGGGCATTGCAGGCCGCACTGGATGAGGTGGCCAGGGACGGCGACGCCCGGGCCGTGGTGCTGGGCGCCACCGGCAAGGCGTTCTGCCCGGGGCACAACCTCAAGGAAATGGTGGCCACGCCCGAGCTGGCCTACTACCAGCGCCTGTTCGCCCAGTGCAGCCGCATGATGCTCAGCATCCAGAAACTGCCCGTGCCCGTCATCGCGCGGGTGCAGGGCATTGCCACGGCCGCCGGCTGCCAGCTGGTGGCGCAGTGCGACCTGGCCGTGGCGTCCACCGACGCCAGCTTTGCTGTCAGCGGTGTGAACTTCGGCCTGTTCTGTTCCACACCCAGTGTGCCGTTGCTGCGCAATGTGTTGCCCAAGCAGGCCATGGAAATGCTGGTCACCGGCGACTTCATCAACGCGCAGCAGGCCATGGAGCGCGGGCTGGTCAACCGGGCAGTGGCGCCGGACCAGCTGGACGCCGAGGTGGACAAGCTGGTGG
>CAZUJD010000272.1:0-4237 GCA_964620025.1 uncultured Ramlibacter sp.
GGTGGGCAATCACGGCCAGGCCGCCAGCCTGCGTGATCCACTGCACCGCATCGCCCAGCGTTGCCCAGCGGTGCGGCACGAAACCGGGCTTGCCCTCGGTCAGGTATTTGCGGAACACCTCGGCCGTTTCCTTGCACACACCCGTTTCCACCAGGAAGCGGGCAAAGTGGGTGCGCGAGATCAGTTCGGGGTTGCCCACGTAATGCAGGGCGCCTTCGTAGGCCCCCTTGATGCCGACCTTGGCCAGCTGGTCGGACATTTCCATGGCGCGCGCGCCGCGACCGCCCCGGGTGTCGGCCAGGCCCTGGCGCATGGCCGGGTCATCGGGGTTGAACCCCAGGCCCACGATATGCACCGTGGCACCTGCGAAGGTGACGGAAATCTCGGTACCCGTCAGGTATTTCATGCCGTGCTGGTGCGCGGCGGCGGCGGCACGGTGCTGGCCGCCAATTTCGTCATGGTCGGTCAGGGCCCACAGCTCGACGCCATTGGCTGCCGCACGCGCGGCCAGGTCCTCCGGGGTCATGGTGCCGTCGGAGACGACGGAATGGCAATGCAGGTCTGCGTTGAGGATGGACACGCTTTCATTTTAGGCGCTGAGCCTGTGCAAAGGCTGTCAGTACGGCAAATGTCCCCTGGGCATTGCCATTACCATCAGATTCATGCAACCGAAAGGCTTCAGATGATCACCGTGCACCACCTCAACAATTCGCGCTCCCAGCGCGTGCTGTGGCTTCTTGAAGAACTGGGCCTGCCTTACGAAATCCGGCGCTACGAACGCGACCGCAAGACCATGCTGGCGCCGCCCGAGCTGCGCCAGGTGCACCCGCTGGGCAAATCACCGGTCATCACTGACGGCGCATTCACGCTGGCCGAGTCGGGCGCCATCATCGAATACCTGATCGAACAGCACGGCCAGGGTGCGCTGTTGCCCCAGCCGGGCACGCCCGAGCGGCTGCGCTACCGCTACTGGATGCACTATGCCGAAGGCTCGGCCATGCCGCCGCTGCTGCTCAAGCTGGTGTTCGACCAGATCGAAAAGGCGAAGATGCCGTTTTTTGCCCGGCCGGTGGCCCGGGCCATCGCCGCCCGGACCAAGGGCGCTTTTATCCTGCCCAATATCCGCCAGCACCTGGACTACATGGAGGCCGAGCTGGGCCGCTCTGAATGGTTTGCCGGCAGCGTGTTCACGGGCGCCGACATCCAGATGAGCTTTCCGCTGGAGGCCGCAGCCGCGCGAGGTGGGCTGGATGCCAGCCGCCCAAGGCTGCACGGCTTCCTGCAGCGCATCCACGCCCGGCCGGCCTACCAGCGTGCGCTGGAAAAGGGCGGCGCCTACACCATCATGGGCTGAGCGGGGCGGTCGATGAAGCTTTCACGCCTGTTCCAGCCGCGCAACCCCCTGTTCTGGCTCATGCTGGCGCTCAACGCGCTGTCCATGGCGCTGGGCTGGCTGGTGCAGAACAAGCCCCTCAATGTCTTTGGCATGCTGGTGGTGGGTGTTTTCGGCATCGCCAATGCCGTGCTGGGCATGTGGCTGGCCTGGCAACTGGTGCGAGACCCCAGGGCGCCTTTACCTGCAGCACCGCCGAAAGCGGACTAGGCCGTCAGTGCAGGGCACCGGCGCCCTGTGCGATGTCGGTCCGGGTTGTCAGGGCACATCGCAACGCCACGGCGAGGCCGCGCACCATGTCGTCAAGCGCCATGTCCGGCGTGCCCTGGCCGGGCAACCAGGGCACGTGCACAAAGCCGCCGCGCACGGACTTGAAGCCGCGGCGGGTGGCCAGCTCGTGCATCAGGCCGTAGAACACGTGGTTGCAGACAAAGGTGCCGGCAGTCTGCGACACCTCGGCTGCGATGCCAGCGCGCTGCAGTGCCTGCAGCATGGCCTTGAGCGGCAGGCGGGTGAAGTACGCAGCAGGTCCGCCGGCCACCACAGGCGTGTCCACCGGCTGCGCGTGCGCATTGTCGGCAATGCGTGCGTCGTTGATGTTGATGGCCACGCGTTCCAGCGACAACGCGGCCCGCCCGCCGGCCTGGCCCAGGCACAGAACCAGCGCTGGCCTGTGCGTGCGCAGCAGTTTGCGCAACACCTTCAGTGATTCGTCAAACACCGTTGGCAGCTGCGCGGCCACCAGCCGGTGGCCGGCCAGGCGCCGACCGTGCAGCGCCTGCGCGGCAAGCCAGCTGGGGTTGAGCGAATCGCCACCAAAGGCATCAAAGCCGGTGACCAGCACAACGGGAAGGGCAGCAGCTACCATGCGGTGACTGTAGCTCAGGAGCGCATCATGAAATGGGAAGGCAACCGCGAGTCCGACAACATTGAAGACCGCCGCGGCGCCGGTGGTGGTCTGGGTGGCGGCGGGCTGCTGGGAGGCCGTGGCATCGGCGTGGGCACCATCGTGATCGCCCTGGTGGGCGGTTGGATCTTTGGCATCAACCCGCTGACCATCCTGGGTCTGCTCAGCGGCGAGGGTGCGCCCACCGCCCAGGTGCAGCAAGCCCCGGCGCAGCGGCCTCCGGCCGATGACCGGATGGCGAAGTTTGTGTCCACTGTGCTGGCAGATACAGAAGACGTGTGGAAGCAGCAGTTCACGCGGGGTGGCTCTGCGTACCGCGAACCGCGCCTGGTGCTGTTTCGCGGCGCGACCAGCACGGCCTGCGGCCAGGGCCAGGCGGCCATGGGGCCGTTTTACTGCCCGGCCGACCAGAAGGTCTATATCGACCTGGGTTTCTACGAAACGCTGAAAAACCGGCTGGGGGCGCCGGGCGATTTTGCGCAGGCCTACGTCATTGCGCACGAGGTGGGCCACCATGTGCAGAACCTGCTGGGCATCAGCCGCAAGATGGACGACATGCGCGCTCGCGTCAGCCAGGCCCAGTACAACGCCCTGAGCGTGCGGCTGGAGCTGCAGGCCGACTGCTTTGCCGGGCTGTGGGCCCACCATGCGCAGAATGCGCGCCAGATCCTGGAGCAGGGAGATGTGGAAGAAGCCATGAACGCCGCGGCCAAAATCGGCGACGACGCCCTGCAGCGCGGCAGTGGTGGCGCCGTGGTGCCCGAGAGCTTCACCCACGGCACCAGCGCGCAGCGCCAGCGCTGGTTTGCCACGGGGCTGAAGACCGGCGACCTCAAGGCCTGCGACACGTTTTCGGCGCGCAGCCTGTAGGGGCCGGTCAACCGGCGGCTCCGGCCAGCTGGCTCAGCTCGAACACGATGGCGGTCAGCAGTTTTTGCGCCAGGATGTTTTCGCTCACGCGACCGACTCCGCGCGGACCAAAACCGCCGACATCAAACACATTGGGTGTCGCGCAGATTTCAATGACTGCAATCTGGCGCCCGCGTGCCTCCTGGGTACTGCGTCGCCAGTGGCGGAAGGTTTCCGTATGCAGGAACTCGGCCACGGTCACGACACAGTCGGGTGCGTCGGTGCTGTCGGTCAGCAGGCGCAGATCGCCCAGCATGCGCAGCTGGCGTACCTGGGGGTTCAGCACGGCATAGACGGTGGTGGCTGTGTTGCCGCGCGGGATGGCACACCACACGCGCGTGCGTGCCGGGTCGAATGCGCCGTCACTGGCGTGTGGATCGTTGCTGGCTTCCAGCACCGCCAGACCGCTATGCTGGCTCATCACGCGGTCAAACCGCACGATCACCCGGATCCGCTCGGGCTCGACCTTGCGGCGCACCTTGACGCCCTTGAGCCGCGATAGCTGCCACAGCACGTGCCAGTCCACCGAATTGACGCAACGCGTATCGTGGGCGTGCCGGCCCAGTCCGGTGACCCGAAGCCAGATCTCGCCACGTGCTGTGCCGCCCTCGCGCACCAGACGGATATGCACGTCGCGGCCCAGCCCCGCGCCCCAGGCGAGCAGTGAGTCCAGTGCACTGGCCAGCAGCTCCGGTTCGGCCAGCACGTCGACCGGCGTGAGCTCGGTGCTGATGTGGTGTTCGGGCAGGCGCTGGGCATGGTGTGCCACCGCGTCGGACATGAGGCTGTCCAGTGACAGGACCTCGGTGCCGCAGGCTTCTCCCCCGCGCGACAGATGGGACAGGTGCGACAGCCGCTGGGCAGCAATGCCCGCGTGATAGATGCGTTGCAGCGGCGCCTGCAGCCAGCGCGCTTCCTGGGGGCCCAGACGCCGCGAATGGGCCAGCGCCGACAATCCCGACAGCACCTGGTGGACCGAATCGGCCATGTCCATGCCCATGCCGGCAACAAGCTGATGCCAGCCGCCA
>CAZUJD010000273.1:0-4233 GCA_964620025.1 uncultured Ramlibacter sp.
CTGTTGGTCATGTGGCGGAAGCCGTTTTCGGCCCAGGCCAGCGCCTTGAAGCCCTTGGCATCGAACTTGGTCAGCATTTCGGCACCGATCGGGCCGTCCAGCACGGCGCGGGCGTGGGCCTTGTCACGGAACAGGAACGGGATGTCCAGGATGCGGGCCTCGGGCACGAAGTTGGGCACCGGGCCGGTCGAGCTGAACGCCAGCTCCTGGGTGCCCAGCTGCACGGCTTCAATGCTCTCGCGCTCGCCGCCCAGCGAGCCGGAGTAGAAGGTCTGGATCTTGTAGCGGCCGGCCGTGCGCTTTTCAACTTCGCGTGCGAACGTGTCGATGGCGACGCCCTGGTGCGAGTTTTGCGCGACCGAGATGCTGATGCGCATCGTGGTCTGGGCCGCGGCGCTGGCCACGAAGCCGGCAGCCAGGGTCAGGGCGAAAGCCAGTTTGGAAAATTTCATGTCTTTGTCTCCAGTGTGAAAGGGGAATTGCGCCAGTCCCGGATTCTGCCAGAACAGCCCAAAAGTTATCATACAACTTTTCGGAATCCGTCCTGCACCCCCCCGGTGCGCATCAGCGTGCGCGCAGCTTGAGCAGGCGTTCGCGCGCCGAACTCAGGTGCTCCCGCAGGGTGTACCAGCGGTCGGCAAAGCGGTCGGGCAGGTCCATCTCGGCCACCTGTTTTTCCAGTTTGTCCAGCCGCGTGACCACCCAGCGCAGCGCAATCGGGTCACCCGTGGCGATCTTGATCATGTCGGCCTCCAGGAACTTGAGTTCGCCGTAGTAGTGCTGCAGCGCGGCGTTCACGCGCCATTCAATGAACACCGGCACACGGCGCAGCAGCACCAGGGCCAGTGCTGACAGCGGTACCAGCGCATACAGCACCAGCTCGGCCCACTGGGCGGCACGATAGGGCAGCAGGGTTTCCAGCCAGGGCCGGATGCCCAGTGCGTATTGCTGGGCCACCGGCGACAGCGGGAAGTCGCCGCCACGCACCGACGGGTACTGGCCCTGGCCCTCCAGAAAGCCGCCGGTGGAGTGCACCTCGTGCGCCACGTCCAGCAGCGTGCGTTGCAGGGCCGGGTGCAGGCCCGGACGCACCAGCAGGTGGGTGAGGGTGGCCATGGCGGCTATGTCGGCCGACGGAATGTCACTGCGCAGCTCGATCGAGCCCTGGGGAATGACCAGCGGACGCAGCCGCGGTTCGCGCGCGGCCAGCGCGCCCGCCCGCTCCACCGTCACCAGGCGCACGCCGTCCATGCGTGCCAGTGCTGCGGCGGTGGACGATTCGCCGGTGGCCACGTGCACCACGGCGTCCACGCGGTCTTCGGTGAGCGCGGCGACGGCGGCGTCGCCCACCAGTGGCTCGAAGTGGACTTCATTGGGCTTGATGCGTGCATGGGCCAGCAGCATTTCGGCGGCCCGGTGGTTGGATGAGCCGGGTGCTGCTGCCGCTATGCGCAGCCCGCGCAGCTGGGCAATGTTTTGCAGGCCATGGCGTGCGAACACCCACACGATTTCATGGCCCACCGCAGCCAGTCCCTCGACCGGCAGGCCCTGCTGCGAGTACAGGCCCTGGGCCAGTGCCACGTCCACAATATCGGCGGGCCGGGCCAGCCGGTCCAGCGCGTCCTGCGGTCGGGGGTGGGTGATGATTTCGACCTGCACACCCAGGCGCTCCAGCCGCGCGGCGTACGACTGCGCGACACGCAGGTAGCTGCTGCCGGCCGGACCCGTGGCGATGACCAGGCGCTGCGGTGGCAGGGGCTTCCAGACCAGGGCCGCCCAGGCACAGCCCAGCGCCAGCCCCGCCAGAATGGGCAGGTACATCAGCAGCCAGCGCTTCTGGTACAGCAGTTGCAGCCTCATCGACCCCTCAGGCTGTAGATGCGGTGGCGCACGAAATCCACATGCTGGTGCAGCGTGTACCAGCGCTGGGCCAGTTCACGCGGCAGTGTCAGTGTCGAAATGGCGGTGTCCATGCGCGCCAGCCGTCCGTTCAGCCGGCTCATGTCCATGTCGCTCAGGTTGTGGTTGGCCAGGTCGTTTTCGATGAACTTCAGCTCGCCGTACCAGCGCGTGACGCGGCTTTCGAGCTTCCAGCGCAGCCAGGCCGGAATCAGCAGCGACAGCCACCAGGCCACCACCGCCAGCGGCACGCACACAATGACCAGCCGCTCCACCACCTGCGCCCACCAGAAAGGCAGCAGGCGTTCCAGCCAGCCCAGCCCGTGGCCCATCACATTGCGGGCCTCTGGCGCGGTGGGGAAATCGTTGCGGCGCAGGGCAGGGAAGTCGCCGGCGCGGTGGAACGGACCACTGCTGCCCTGCACCTGCATGGCAGCGGCGGTCATGGCGCGCTTGAGCGCCGTGTCCAGGTCCTGCCGCACCACCAGGTGGGTGTGGGTGGTCAGCAGGGTGACGTCGCGCGGCGGCATGCCCGGGCCCAGGCTGTCTTGCGCCAGCAGCCGTGGCTCCAGGAAATGGTTTCGCTCGGCAATGGCCACGGTGCGCTGCAAGGCGGCCAGGTACACCCCGGGTGTGCGCAGCAGCTTGCCCACAGCGGGTGAATCCGCCGCGGCCACCATGATCACGGCGTCCAGTTCGTCTCGGGCCAGGGCCTCGGCCGCGCGCAGGCCGGTCAGCGTTGACAGGCGCATTTCTTCGGGTTTGATGCGCTGCTGCTGGGTCAAAAGCTGCGCCATCACGCGGTGTCCGCTGCCTTCGGGGCCGACGGCCACCCGCATGCCGCGCAGCTGCAGCAGGGAATGCAGGTCACGCTGGCGGCTGAATATCCACACGGCTTCGATGCCCACGTTCGCCAGGGTCTGCACAGCGCTGATCGTGGCTGCCTGCGATGACTGGGCTGACCAGCCGAAACCGCCCTGTACCAGTGCCACATCGGCTTCGGGCGGGTCGGCCCGCAGGCGCTTCAGGTTCTGGGCCGAGCCATCGGACTCCAGCAGCACTGCGGTCACGCCCTGGCGCTGCAGGGCGTCGGCATACAGGCGGGCCAGGGGGTAATAGGCGCCGTCCTTGAGGCCTGCGCTCAGGGTGATCTGGGAGGCCGGCATGGGGTACAGCCAGGCCCAGACCAGCCAGGCCGCAGCCACCGTGGCCGCCAGGATGGGCAGCCTGATGAGCAACCAGCGATAGCGGTACAAGGTGGCGGTGGCCATGTCTGCGAAATCCCCCGTTACGAAGGGTTATAGCGCAACATGACCCGGGCGCGCCACCGCGCACCGCTTCCTGGCGTGCTACATGCCCACGTAGTTGGGGCCGCCGCCGCCTTCCGGGGTGACCCACACGATGTTCTGCGTGGGGTCCTTGATGTCGCAGGTCTTGCAATGCACGCAGTTCTGGGCATTGATCTGCAGCCGGTCGGTGTTGTCATCGTTCTTGACGAATTCATACACGCCGGCCGGGCAATAGCGTGCCTCGGGTCCGGCGAACTTCGCCAGGTTGGTGGCTACGGGGACAGACGCGTCCTTCAGCGTCAGGTGGGCGGGCTGGTTTTCTTCGTGGTTGGTGTTGCTGATGAACACCGACGACAGCCGGTCGAAGGTCAGCTTGCCGTCCGGCTTGGGATACACGATGGGCTGGAATTGCGCCGCCGGCTTGAGCTGCGCGTGATCAGGCTTGTCGCGGTGCAGCGTCCATGGAATGTGGCCACGCAGTACCACCTGTTCAATGCCGTTCATCAGCGTAGCGGTGACCAGGCCCTTCTTGAACCAGTTCTTGAAGTTGCGGTCCTTGTTGAGCTCGGCATGCAGCCAGCTTTTCTCAAAGGCTTCGGGGTAGGCCGACAGCTCGTCATGCTGGCGCCCGGCCACGACGGCGTCGTAGGCGGCTTCGGCGGCCAGCATGCCGGTCTTGATGGCGGCGTGGCTGCCCTTGATGCGGCCCACGTTCAGGTAGCCCGCGTCGCATCCCACGAGCGCACCGCCCGGAAACACCGTCTTGGGCAGTGACAGCAGGCCGCTGGAATTGATGGCGCGTGCGCCATACGACAGCCGCTTGGCGGGCTTGATGCCCTGGGCGGCGTCGCCTTCGAGGTACCAGCGGATGTTGCGGTGGGTCTTCCAGCGCTGGAACTCCTCGAACGGGCTCAGGTAGGGGTTCTCGTAGCCCAGGCCGGTGATGAAACCCATCACGACCTTGTTGTCTTCCAGGTGGTACAGGAGCGCGCCGCCGTAGGTGTCGTTGTCCATCGGCCAGCCGGCCGTGTGCGCCCGCGCGAGC
>CAZUJD010000274.1:0-4230 GCA_964620025.1 uncultured Ramlibacter sp.
AGCCCTTCATGGTGATGTTGCCGCGGAACATGATCTCGCCCATGGTCTCGCCGTCCCGGGGCACGGGCGTCATGGTTTGCGGGTCCATCACCTGCGCGCCCTGCTGCAGGTGGTAGCGCACGCCCTGACGGGCGTTCAGGCGGGCCCGCTCGCCGATGTCCAGCGCATTCCATTCGGTGTGCTGGGCACACACCGTGGCCGGACCGTACACCTCGGTCAGGCCATAGACATGGGTCAGGTCAAAGCCCAGCGTCTCCATGCCTTCAATCATTGAAGCGGGCGGCGCGGCGCCGGCCACCATGGCCTTCACGCCGCCCTGGGGCAGTCCCTGCAGCTGCGCCTTCAGCGAATCGGGCGCGTTGACCAGCATGCCGTGCACGATGGGCGCACCGCAGTAGTGTGTGACCCCATGCGTGCGGATGGCGTCCACCATGGCCTGCGCTTCCACCTTGCGCAGGCACACGTTCACGCCGGCCCGGGCAGCCACCGTCCAGGGGAAGCACCAGCCGTTGCAATGGAACATGGGCAGCGTCCACATGTAGACCGCATGCTTGGGCATGTCCCATTCCAGAATGTTGGAGATGGCGTTGATGGCTGCGCCTCGATGGTGATAGACCACGCCTTTGGGGTTGCCGGTGGTGCCGCTGGTGTAGTTCAGCGCAATCGCGTCCCATTCATCAGCGGGCATTTGCCAGGCAAATTCCGCGTCACCGCCGGCCACGAAGGCGTCGTAGGTTGTGGAGCCGATGCGCTGCACCGGTCCGGTGTAGACCGCGTCTTCCACGTCGATCACCAGCAGAGGCGTGGTGGCCTGGCGCAGGCCGAGCGCCTTTTGCATGACTGGCGCGAACTCCGGGTCCACGATCACCGCCTTGGCCTCGCCGTGGTCCAGCATGAACGCCACGGTTTCGGCGTCCAGCCGGGTGTTCAATGCGTTGAGCACCGCCCCGGCCATGGGAACGCCAAAGTGCGCCTCCACCATGGGTGGGGTATTGGGCAACATGACAGCCACGGTGTCGCCCTTTCCAACGCCCGCCCGCTGCAGGGCGCTGGCCAGTTGCCGGCAGCGTGCATAGACCTCGCCCCAGGTGCGCCGCAGGCCGCCATGCACGACGGCCAGCCGGTTGGGGTACACCTCGGCCGTGCGTTCAATGAACGACATCGGCGAGATCGGTGCGAAGTTGGCCCCTGTGCGCGGCAGGTCCTGGCTGAAGATGTCCGGCATGCTTGTCTCCTGTGATTCCCGCTTGTGCGGTGTGTGCGTAGCGTACCCCTGCCAGGGCCTGGTCACCGTTAGGTAAGAATACGCAGACGTATTACCACCTATGGCCATCCCCCAGACCTTCATCCAGGAGCTGCTTGCGCGCGCCGACGTCGTCGAGATCGTCGGTCGCTATGTGCAGCTCAAAAAGGGCGGCGCCAACTACATGGGGCTGTGCCCCTTTCATGGCGAGAAGTCACCCAGCTTCAGCGTCAGCCCCACCAAGCAGTTCTATCACTGCTTTGGCTGCGGCAAGAACGGCAACGCCATCGGCTTCCTGATGGAGCACGCGGGCATGACCTTCATCGAGGCCGTGAAGGACCTGGCCCAGCAGTACGGCATGCAGGTGCCCGAGGACGATGCCAGCCCGCAGGACCGCGAACGCGCCGCCAGACAGCGGGAAAAGCAGGCCACGCTGACCGACGTAATGGAAAAGGCCGGCGAAGCCTACCGCAAACACCTCAAGGCGTCGTCCCGGGCCATTGGCTACCTCAAGGGCCGCGGCCTGTCGGGTGAAATCGCCAGGCAGTTCGGTCTGGGCTATGCGCCCGAGGGCTGGCGCAGCCTGGCCAGCGTGTTTGCCAACTACGACGACCCGCTGCTGGCCGAAAGCGGCCTGGTCATCGTCAATGAAGACGATGACTCCGGCGAGAGCAAACGCTACGACCGCTTTCGCGACCGCGTGATGTTCCCCATCCGCAACGTCAAGGGCGAATGCATCGGCTTTGGCGGCCGGGTGCTGGGCGACGAAAAGCCCAAATACCTGAATTCCCCCGAAACACCAGTGTTCAGCAAGGGGCGGGAGCTGTACGGCCTGTTTGAAGCGCGCCAGTCATTGCGCGAGCAGGGCTATGTGCTGGTGACCGAAGGCTACATGGACGTGGTGGCCCTGGCGCAGCTGGGCTTTCCCAACGCCGTGGCCACCCTGGGCACAGCCTGCACGACCGACCATGTGCAGAAGCTCTTCCGCTTCACCGATTCGGTCGTATTCAGCTTTGACGGCGACGCGGCCGGCCGACGGGCCGCCCGCAAGGCCCTGGACGGTGCCCTGCCCTATGCCACCGACGTGCGTTCGGTGAAGTTCCTGTTCCTGCCGGCCGAGCACGACCCGGACAGCTACATCCGCGAGTTCGGCCAGGACGCGTTTGCCCGCTACGTGAGCGAGGCCACGCCGCTGTCGCGCTTCCTGATCGAGGCGGCCAGTGAAGGTTGCGACCTGGCCAGCGCCGAAGGCCGGGCGCACTTTTCCGCCAATGCGCGCCCCTTGTGGACCCAGCTGCCCGAAGGCGCCCTCAAACGGCAATTGCTGGGTGACATTGCCGAGCGGGTGCAGCTGGACGCGCGTGAGCTGGCCGACCTGTGGAGCATGGCGGGCAGCAGCCCCGGACGCTATCAAAAAGAGAGCACGTCCCGCAAGCCCGAGGAAGGCTACCGGCCACGTCCGGCCCCCAAACCGGCATCGCGAAGGCCAGCCGGCCGGGTCGCGCCCGTGAGCCGTGCCGACCATGCCGCCCGACTGCTGCTGGGCGACGCCGTGGCCTGGGAGAACCTGACACACGAAATGCACGCCATGCTGTGCGAGCTGCCTGAGCCGCATGGCCCTTTGTTCGCCTGGCTGGACAGCCAGTTGCACGAGCACGGCCCGCTGCCCTGGGGCGCCTTGCGCGAAGCCCTGCAGGGCCACGACAGCGAGCCGCTGGCCATGAAGCTCATGGCTGACATCCAGGACCGGCCGCCACCTGGTGCCGAATCGGCGGCCGAACTGCGCGACCTGCTCAGCCGCATGCTGGTGGAGCGCCTGAAGCAGCAGGAAACCGAAGCCATCGAGTCGGCCACCACCGATCCGAAGGCCCTGGAACGCTACCGCGAACTGCACGCCCGGCGGCTGGAACTGGAAGCCACGCTGGCGCGGGCTGAGGCCCGGACTTGAAATCTCCGGATGACGGTATAATGTAGGGTTTGCTATCGGCAAGAGCGACAGCAGCACCTCCGGACCCGGCCAACCGATGCCACAGCGCACGACTCGCCCATCTACCGCAAGGACTGCACACCAAATGATCGCCCACACATCTTGCCCCTGAGATCCAGCCGGGTCGCCCCTGTCGGGCTACCGCCTGCCGTCTTGTCACCCGCGCCGGGATTTGTGGCGCATTTGTGTTTCTGTGTCTCTTTTTGATGTCCTGAGGTCGCTCATGCCCGCTCAAAAGCCGAAGAAGCCTGTTGCATCCGCAAAACCCGCAGCCAAACCTGTCTCCAAACCGGCGGCCAAGGCAGCCCCCAAGGCTGCCGCCAAGCCCGCAACGAAAGCCAAGCCAGTGCCCGCATCGAAGTCCACCGCCAAACCCGCTGCCACCGAAGAAGTCGTGAAGAAAAAGCCCGGCCGCCCGCCCAAGGCCGCCAGTGCTGAAGCCGGCGCCCCCCCCAAGACCGGCGCCAAGCGCGGCCGCAAGCCCAAGAACGCCACCGAGTCCAAGGCCGGTGAAGACCTGGACCTGTCGGACATTGAAGACGATCTGGCCGGTGAACCGGTGGCGGAGACGACCGAGAAGGTCAAGCCGCTGCGCATGAAGATCAGCAAGGCCAAGGAACGCGCCCTGATGAAGGAATTCGGCCTGGACGAAACCGTCCTGTCCGAAGAAGACATGGCCAAGCGCCGCCAGCGCCTGAAAACCCTGATCACGCTGGGCAAAACCCGCGGCTACCTGACCCAGGGCGAAATCTCCGACCACCTGCCCGACAAACTGGTCGACGCCGAGACCATGGAAGTCGTGGTCACCATGCTGAACGACCTGGGCGTGGCGGTGTACGAGCAGACGCCTGACGCCGAGATGCTGCTGCTGAACAACACGGCACCGACCGCGGCGACCGTGGAAGAGGCCGAGGAAGAAGCCGAAGCCGCCCTGTCCACCGTGGACAGCGAATTCGGCCGCACAACCGACCCGGTGCGCATGTACATGCGCGAAATGGGT
>CAZUJD010000275.1:0-4226 GCA_964620025.1 uncultured Ramlibacter sp.
CTGAAATCGCCGTCGCTGTCGCCGTTGCCCGTGAGGTCGACGCGCAGCACCGCGGGCTGATCTACAAGCTGCGCGAGTGGCCTGCCCTGCCCGAAGACTGGAGCACCGCACCCGTGTTCCGCGCGTTGTCGGTCATGAGCCAGCGCCATGTCAACCGACACTGGCTGATCACCCGCCAGGGCCTGGCGCCGTCGCAGGCCGATGACCTGATCAGGTACCTGGTCCACCTGGACGCGGTGGACATCGTGGATGCCTCGGATTTCGCGCCGGCGTCCCGCTGATCCGGCGGCGCTCAACCCGCAGCGGACCGCGCCGATATCCATGGCATGTCCCTGCGTTTCAGCTTTCGCCCCACCGCGCGAACGACACCCGCCGTCGTTCTGGCACAGCCCGCTGCGCCGGGCCTGACGGGGCCGGAAGACGAGCCGCCCGGGCTGGTCTTCCGGCTGCGCCGATGGCCACCCCTGCCCGACCAGTGCCGCACCTCGCGCGTGTTCCGGGTGCTGGCACTCATGAGCCACACGCCGGTCAGCGAACATTGGCTGCTGGCCCGTTCCGGCCTGGCCCCCATGCAGGTGGATGAGCTGATCCTGCACCTTGTCGTACAGCGGGCGGTGGATGTCAGCGACGGGCGCGAGCCCGCGCAGAGACACTGACGGACAGCCCCACCTGCCGGGCCGTTCAGTCTGCTGGCTTGGGCGCCGGCTGCATCGTGGCCTTGCGCTCGGCCAGGCGGTCCACCAGGCGCTGCATGTTCGACAGGCTGGCCAGGTGCATGGAGATCAGGTGCAGTTCACCCGAGCGAAACAGTGACAGCGCGCGTGCATCCGGCAGCGCCAGCAGCTTTTTTTCATCCACGATCATCAGGCCGTTGACGGTGAAGCTGCGCCCGTCCACCAGGTCGGCCTTGGCATTCATTTCGATCAGCAGGTCCATCTCGGCCAGCCGCTGGCAGAAGGCGTCGGTGCGCAGGTATTCCTGCTGGTAGCGGTTGAGGAAATCCAGCGCGTTCTGCAGGAAGGGTGTGTTGCCCCCCCTGGCGTCGAACAGGGCCTCGCCCTCCTTGTCGTTCAGGCCTGGGTAGGCCTCGTCAATGCACACGCCCATCTGGCCACCGGGCAGGTCCGACAGCACGAACGGATAGCGGCGCACAAACGCCGGTATGTAGCTGGCCGTCCAGTGGCCCTGGGCGTCCACGTACAGGTTCTCGCGGCCACGCAGGCCCAGCATGGCCACGGGCGCAATGCGCGCGCCCACCCGGGTGAAGACGATGGCGTATTCGCGCGCGGCCTCGCCAAATTCGGCGCCCGCCAGGTACAGCGAATTGGCCTTGCTGGCAAAGGCAAAGCTGTTGCTGGCGGCCACCTTGCGATGGCGGTGGGTGTCACGGTGCAGCAGCACCGGCTTCTCGTAATAAACAGCGTCAGACATGCGGGTCTTCCTTCCAGTGGCTGCGGTCATTCAAGGCCGGGGGGCGATGGCACGACAGACGCCAGCACCTTGTCGATGCGCTTGCCGTCCAGATCCACCACCTCGAACAGCCAGCCTGCGCATTCAATGCGTTCCCCCGTGGACGGCAGCCGGCCGGATACGGCCATCAACAGGCCGGCCACGGTGTTGTAGCGGCCGCGATCCTCATCCGGCAGCTCGCGGATGGACAAACGCGCGCGCAGCTCGGCCACCGGCATCAGGCCGTCCAGCAACCAGGAACCGTCATCGCGCTGGGTGGCCCAGGCATCGGCCGGCGCACCCGGCTGCAGTTCGCCGGTGATGGCCTCCAGCAGGTCGTGCGGGGTCATCAGGCCCTGCACCACGCCGTACTCGTCCACCACAAACACCATGCGGCCCGAGCGCGCCCGAAACTGCTCCAGCAGTTCCATGCCGGTCAGGGTCTCGGGCACAAACAGGGCGGGCTGGGCATGGGCTTCCACCGTCCCGGCGGTCTGCGGGCCCAGCTCCAGCAGGCGGGCCACGCTGACCACACCCAGCACATCGTCCAGCGAGCCGCGGCACACCGGGTACCACGAGTGCGCACCGCCACGCCCGGCCTGCAACAGGCACTGCGCAATGCTCAGGTCGGCGTCCAGCCATTCCACATCAGAGCGCGGCAACATCAGCGAGGTCAGCGGCCGGTCGTCCAGGTGGAACACGTTCTGCACCATCTGGCGCTCGTGCTGCTCGATCACGCCGGCGTCCACGCCCTCTTCCAGGCTGGCAACAATTTCCTCTTCGGTCATCGACGGGCCGCCCTTGTTGTCGATGCGCAGCAGCTTGAGCGTGGCATGCGTGCTGACCGACAACAGCCGCACGAAAGGCTTGGCAATGCGGGCCACCCAGGTCATGGGCACGGCCACCACACGGGCCACCGTCTCGGGGTACAGCTGGCCGATGCGCTTGGGCACCAGCTCGCCGAACACGATGGTGATGAAGGTAATGATGGTGACCACCAGCGCGGTGGCGGTGATTTCGGCGGCGCGCCCCGGCAAGCCCAGGGACAGCAGCCACACGGCCAGCCCGTCACTGAAGGCGGCCTCGCCGATGATGCCGTTGAGCATGCCGATGGATGTGATTCCTACCTGCACCGACGACAGGAACTGCGTGGGGTTGTCCAGCAGCGCCAGCGAGGCGCGCGCGCCCTTGTCACCACTTTCCGCCATGGCCGTCAGGCGCGCCTTTCGGCTGGACGCCAGAGCCAGTTCAGACATGGCAAACACGCCGTTGAGCAGGGTCAGCAGCGCGATCAGCAGGAAATCCATGGATCAGGAGGGAGAATCAACACCATGGCACTTTACTTGATTGGTGATGTGCAGGGCTGCGACAGCGCCCTGGCACGCCTGCTGGACAGCGTGGGCTTTTCGCCCAGCCGCGACACGATTTACCTGCTGGGTGACCTGGTCAACCGCGGCCCGGATTCCGCGGCCGTGCTGCGCCGCCTGATGGCACTGGACGGATCGGCGCACTGCCTGCTGGGTAACCACGACCTGAGCCTGCTCGCCGTGGCCCACGGGTTGCGCGCCCCGCACCGCAACGACACGCTGGACGGCATCCTCTCGGCCCCTGACCGCACGGTGCTGATCGACTGGCTGCGTCACCAGCACATGGCGCTGCATGCGCACGGCATCCTCATGGTTCATGGCGGCGTGCTGCCTTCGTGGACGGTGGCACAGACGTTGTCGCTGGCCGGCGAAGTGCAATCGGTGCTGCGCGGTCCAGCGCTCACCGGTTTCCTGCGCGAGATGTACGGCAACGAACCCGACCACTGGGACGACAACCTGCGCGGCAGCAGCCGGCTTCGCGTGATCGTCAATGCACTGACGCGGCTGCGTTTTTGCACGCCACAGGGCGTGATGGATCTGAAGACCAGCGGCGGTCCGGACGCCGCGCCTGCGGGTTACCTGCCCTGGTTTGAAGTGCCGGGACGACGCACGGCCGGCGAGACTGTGGCGTTCGGCCATTGGTCCACACTGGGTTTGCTGCTGCGCCCCGATGTGCTGTCGCTGGACACCGGCTGCGTGTGGGGCGGTTGCCTGAGCGCGCTGCGTCTGGGCACGGAGCCCGGGCAGCACGAGCTGATCCAGGTGAAATGCGAGCCGGCTCAAAAGCCGGGGGACTAGCAGAAAGCCGGACTCAGGAACCCGGGCCTTTTCGCGTCCACTGCAGCACCGGCATCGCCGGGCCGCTGTTGGCGCTGCCCGAGGTCAGGCGCCGAAGGCGCTTCGGGGGGAGCTTTAATCCGCCTTGAAGAGCGCAGCGACTTTGCGCTTGGGCTTGATGTTGGCCGAGATGCGCGTGCCGGCGGGCTTCGCCGTGGCTTCCCAGGCCGGGGCAGTGTCGGCGGATGGCGGCTGGTAGGGCTGATCGAAGAACGGGTCGCGCGGCGCGGCGGCGGGGCGGTACTCACGCTGCGGACGCGGCTGGCGCGGTGCCGGGGCGTCGAGCGCATCGCGCGGATCGCCCACTTCACCTTCCTCCCGCCAGTGGCGGCGGCCGTCGTTGATGCGGCCGCGGGGGCGGTCTTCTTCGTATTCGACAGCCTCGACGTCGACCTTTTTCTTCAGCAGCTTTTCCAGGTCGGCCATGAGCCGACCGTCGCTGTTGGACACAAAGGTCACCGCCAGGCCTGATGCACCGGCGCGGCCGGTGCGGCCGATGCGGTGCACATAGTCTTCGGCGTTGAAGGGCACGTCGAAGTTGAACACTGCCGGCACGTCCTTGATGTCCAGGCC
>CAZUJD010000276.1:0-4226 GCA_964620025.1 uncultured Ramlibacter sp.
TGTTCAGGCTGAAGCCAATGCCCGCAGCCGCCCAGCCCGAATAGCTGTTGAGCATGGACACCACCACCGGCATGTCGGCGCCACCGATCGGGATGATGATCAGCACGCCCAGCACGAAGGCCAGTGCCAGCAGCAGCCAGAAATCGATGTTGGCCTGGCTGATCGTGTAGCCCACGATGAAGAACAGCGTGGCCAGGCCCAGCACCAGGTTCAGCAGGTGCTGGCCCTTGAAGTTCACCGGCGCGCCCTGGAACAGGCGGAACTTGTATTTGCCCGACAGCTTGCCAAACGCGATGACCGAGCCGCTGAAGGTGATGGCACCAATGGCTGCGCCCAGCGCCAGCTCCAGCCGGTTGCCGTGCGGGATCGCTCCGTCCTTGCTGGTGATGCCGAAGGCCCAGGGTTCGACGGCTGCGGCCACGGCGATGAACACCGCCGCCAGGCCGATCATGCTGTGCATGAACGCCACCAGCTCGGGCATCTTGGTCATCTCCACGCGCTTGGCCATGATGGCGCCGGCACTGCCGCCCACCACCAGGCCCAACAGCACATAGCCCAGGCCATTGGGGCTGCCGGCCAGCTTGACGATCAACGCCGCCGTGGTGACCACCGCGATCGCCATGCCCGCCATGCCAAACAGGTTGCCGCGGATGGAGGTAGTCGGGTGTGACAGGCCCTTCAGGGCCTGGATGAAGCAGATGGACGCCACCAGGTACAGCAGCGTGACGAGGTTCATGGACATACGAGGACCCCCACGCTTGTCGCTGCGCGTACTGCGCTGCCCCCCAAGGGGGCCTTCGCGCCTTGGGACGGCCCGGCGCCGCTCATTGGGTCAGAAAGGTGCTTCATTTGCTCTCCTTCTTTTCTTTCTTCTTGAACATCTCCAGCATGCGCCGGGTCACCAGGAAGCCGCCAAACACGTTGACCGCCGCCAGCGCCACGGCCAGCACGCCCATGCTCTTGCCCAGGGTCGTCTCGGTCAGCGCAGCCGCCAGCATGGCGCCCACAATGACGATGGCCGAAATCGCATTGGTCACGGCCATCAGGGGCGTGTGCAGCGCCGGTGTCACGGTCCACACCACGTGGTAGCCCACATAGATGGCCAGCACGAAGATGATGAGGTTCAGGATGGTGGGGGAGACGATGTCCATGATTTACTTTCTGCGTACTTCGCCGTTGTGCGTCATCAGGCAGGCGGCCACGATGTCGTCTTCCATGTCGATCTTCAGCCCGCCCTCCTTGGGACAGATGAGCTTCAGGAAGTCCAGCACGTTGCGCGCATACAGGCTGCTTGAATCGGCCGCCACCAGCGCGGGCAGGTTGGTCTCGCCCACCAGCGTGACGCCGTGTTTCACCACGGTCTGGCCCGCTTCGGTCAGCGGGCAATTGCCGCCCTGCGGCGCAGCCAGGTCCACGATCACGGAGCCCGGCTTCATGGACTTGACCATGTCTTCGGTCACCAGCACCGGCGCCGCACGGCCGGGAATCAGGGCGGTGGTGAGCACCACGTCAGCCTGGGCCACGCGCTTGGCCACTTCGGCCTTCTGGCGGTCCAGCCAGCTCTGGGGCATGGGCCGCGCATAACCGCCCACGCCTTCGGCGGCGTCTTTTTCTTCCTGGGTTTCGTAAGGCACGTCGATGAATTTCGCGCCCAGCGACTCAACCTGCTCCTTGACCGAGGGGCGCACGTCGGACGCCTCGATCACCGCGCCCAGCCGCTTGGCCGTGGCAATGGCCTGCAGGCCCGCCACGCCCACGCCCAGGATGACGACGCGCGCCGCTTTCACGGTGCCTGCGGCCGTCATCAGCATGGGGAAGAAGCGCTGGTACTTGTCGGCGGCGATCATCACCGCCTTGTAGCCGGCGATGTTGGCCTGCGACGACAACACGTCCATGCTCTGCGCACGGGTGGTGCGCGGTGCGGCTTCCAGCGCAAAGCCTGTCACATTGGCGCCAGCCAGGCGTTGCAGACCGGCAGCATCAAACGGGTTGAGCATGCCCACCAGGGTGGCGCCCGGCTTCATGAGGGCGACTTCGTTGTCAAAGGCGTTGCGTACCTTCAGCACCAGCTCGCAGCCCAAAGCGCCTGCGACATCGGTGATTTCGGCACCGGCAGCCACATAGGCCTCGTCCGTCGCGCTGGCGGCCACGCCTGCACCCGACTGGATGCGCAGCGTGTGGCCCTGGGCCTTGAGTTTCTTGGCCGTCTCCGGGGTGACGGCAACACGGGTTTCACCCACCGTGGTTTCGGCAGGTACGCCAATCAGCATGGGCGACTCCTCGACTGTTGAATTGAAAGCTGAACGTTAGCTTACATGAGTTTGCAGCCGATATTAGAGGCACCTAACGATCATTTGGGCATATGCAGATTCACGGCGCGAACTGCTCCGCCCCCACCACCCCGATCTTGTCCAGCCGCAGGCGCTGCGACGCGGCCAGCACGGCGGCCACCGCGTCGTACTTGGCGGCTTTGTCGGGGCGGATGTGGATCTCAGGCTGCACGGCCTGGCCCGCTGCGGCCTGCAGGCGCTGTTCCAGCTCGCCGCGGCCGGCCAGCGGCTGGCCGTTCCACAGCAGCTGGCCGGCGCGGGTGATGTCGATCTTCACCACCTCGGGCGGCGTGGCCTGGGGCGGCGGGTTGCCACCGGGCATTTCGATGCCCACCGAATGCAGCTGGATCGGGATGGTGATGATCAGCATCACCAGCAGCACCAGCAATACATCCACCAGCGGCGTGGTGTTGATGTCCACCATCACGTCCGGGTCGCCGTCGTCACCTGCGCGGATGTTGATGCCCATGCTGTGCGTCCTTCAGTTGCCCGCAGGCGGCTCGGTCACAAAGCCGATGCGGGCGATACCCATTTCCTGGCAGGCGTACACCACGCGGCCGATGGGTTCGTAGTCGGCCCGCGCGTCGCCGCGGATGTGCACCTCAGGCTGCGGGCTCATGACCGACACCTTGCCCAAAAGCTCGATCAGCGCCGCCTGGTCGGGCAGCCGGGTGTCAAACCAGTACACGCCGCCTTGCGCGTCCACCGAGATGATCACGTTGTCGGGCTTGGCCTGGCCGCCCGCCACGGCCTCGTGCGGCAGCGTCACCGCAATGGAACTGTTCACCACGGGGATGGTGATGAGGAAGATGATCAGCAGCACCAGCATCACGTCCACCAGCGGCGTGGTGTTGATGCTGGCGATCAGGGCGTCGTCCCTGTCGCCGTTGTTCTTCCACCGGAACGCCAATAGTGCGCCCCCACGCGCGTCACTGCGTGTACTTCGCGGCCCCCCGAGGGGGCGTTCGCGCCTTGGGACGGCCCGACAGCGCTCATGCCTTGCCCGGCTCCGCCATGGCGCCCGCCGCCAGCAACACCGTGTGCAGGTCCGATCCAAAGCCGCGCACCTCGTCCATCACGATCTTGTTGCGCCGCACCAGCCAGTTGTAGCCCAGCACCGCAGGCACGGCCACAGCCAGGCCGATGGCGGTCATGATCAGCGCCTCACCCACAGGGCCCGCCACGCGGTCGATGCTGGCCTGGCCCGACACGCCGATCTTCACCAGCGCGTTGTAGATGCCCCAGACGGTGCCAAACAGGCCCACGAAGGGCGCGGTGGAGCCCACGGTGGCCAGCACGGCCAGGCCGTCTTGCGTGCGGCTGTGCACGGTGTTGACCGCGCGCTCAATGCTTTGCGTGACCCAGGTATTCAGGTCCACCTGGCCGATCAGGCCTTCGTGCTTGCGGGTGGCTTCCAGCGCCGATTCGGCAATGAAGCGGTAGGGGCTGGCCTTGTCCAGTTTGTCAGCCCCCTGGCGCACCGTGTCGGCCGACCAGAAATGGGCCGCCGCTGCCTTGCCCTGCCCGCCCATGCGCGACTGCGCTACCAGCCGGATGATCAGTACATACCAGCTGGCCATGGACATGATCACCAGCGCGACCAGCGTGGCGCGCGCCACCAGGTCGCCCTGCTCCCACAGCGCACGCAGGCCATAGGGGTTGGCCTGCACCGGCGGCACCGGTGCCAGCACGGGCGGCTTGGTGGCAGCAGCAGAGCCCAACGCGGTCGCGGCGGCCAGCGACGGGCTGGAGGCCGCTTCTGCCGCCGGGGCCGGTGCCTGGGCCATTGCCGCGCCGGTGGCCAGGAGCAACAGGATCAGACAGCGGCGGATCATGGAGGTCAGGTTCATTTTGTACATGGAATGGACGCAAATTGGCTTGAGCCGCATTGTGAAT
>CAZUJD010000277.1:0-4197 GCA_964620025.1 uncultured Ramlibacter sp.
TCAGGTCCAGCGAATTCCTGGTGCCATAGTGGTCAATCATGATCGAGTGGTCCACCACGAGGTCTACCGGCACCAGCGGCTCGATGGCCGCCATGTTCCTGCCCAGTCGCCGGGCCACGCTGCGCATCGCAGCCAGGTCGGCCAGCAGCGGCACACCGGTGAAGTCCTGCAGCACCACACGCGACACCACAAACGGGATCTCATCGGTACGGTCTGCGTTGGGAGACCAGTTGGCCAGCTGACGCACGTGGTCGGCCGTGACTTTGGCGCCGTCGCAATTGCGCAGCACCGATTCGAGCACGACGCGCATGGACACCGGCAGCCTGCCGACCCCGGGAAACTGCCGGGACAGGGCGGGCAGTGAGTAGAACCTGCCGGATTTGCCCGAGGCGGTCTTGAAGGTTTTCAGGGTGTTGGCAAAGGCGTGGGTCATGGACAGGCTCTCCATCAAGGCGGGTTATCTGACATTGTGCAGCGCGCGCAAAGGCCTGTGCGCAATCAACGGAATGAAAGGGACGCACGTGCGTTGATAACCCCGAAGGTAATGGGCGGCAGCACGCTTTGGGCCTAACATCCGCGCCATGAACGCCTCTGCCAGCATCCATACACTGCCCCGCTCGTTCGGTGAACACCTGCGTCACTGGCGCCAGCATCGCCGGCTGAGCCAGCTCGACCTGGCCGACGAGGCTGACATTTCCACGCGGCACCTGAGCTTCATGGAAACAGGGCGCTCGGTGCCCAGCCGCGAGATGGTGCTGCGGCTGTCCGAACGGCTTGAAGTGCCATTGCGCGAGCGCAATGCGCTGCTGATGGCCGCCGGTTACGCGCCCATGTACCGTGAGCGGGCGCTGGACGATCCGGCACTGGCCGCGGCGCGGCAGGCGGTGGAACTGATCCTGAAAGGCCACGAGCCCTGGCCTGCGCTGGCGGTGGACCGGCACTGGAACCTGGTCAGCTACAACGCGCTGGTGCCTCGCCTGCTGGCCATGGCCGACGCGTCGCTGCTGCAGGCACCGGTCAATGTACTGCGCCTGAGCCTGCATCCGCTGGGCCTGGCACCACATCTGGCCAATCTGGCGCAATGGCGCACCCATCTGTTTGAACGCCTGCGCCAGCAGATTGCCGCCACCGCGGACCCGGCGCTGGTTGCGCTGCTGGAAGAACTGCGGGCCTACCCGGTGCCGCCCGACACCCACCACCACCTGGACGGGGAAATGCCCGGCGTGGTCATGCCTTTCCAGCTGCGCACGCCGCACGGCCTGCTCAGCTTCATCAGCACGATCACCATTTTTGGCACGCCGGTGGACGTGACCCTGCAGGAACTGGCACTGGAGACCTTCTTCCCGGCGGACGATTTCACGCGCGAGGCCTTGCGCCAGATGTCGCCAGCGTGATGGCGCCGGGGCGCCGGCCCGGGCACGATGGGACGCACACGAAAGGCCACACCCATGAGCGAGACCCTTCACCACCGCATCTGCCCCCTGTGCGAAGCCTGCTGCGGGCTGGAATTGAAAGTACGTGAAGGCCGGGTCATCAGCATCCGCGGCCATGATGCTGACGTATTCAGCGCCGGCTACATCTGCCCCAAAGGGGTGGCGCTGAAGGAGCTGCACGAGGACCCGGACCGCCTGCGCTCGCCGCTGGTACGGCGCGACGGCGTGCTGCAGCCTGCCAGCTGGGCTGAAGCCTTTGCCGAGATCGGGCGCAGGCTGCCGCCGTTGCTGGCGCAATCTGGCCGAAACAGTGTGGGGCTGATCGCCGGCAACCCCAGCGCGCACAAGTTCGGGCTCATGCTGTACCTGCCGCGCCTGCTCAGGGCACTGGGCACCCGCAACTTCTTCAGTGCCGCCACACTCGACCAGATCCCGCGGCACCTGGTCAGCGGCCTGATGTACGGCCAATGGATGAGCGTGCCCGTGCCTGACATCACCCGCACCGACTGGCTGCTGGTGCTGGGCGCGAACCCGGTGGCCAGCAACGGCAGCATGTGGACGGTGCCGGATTTTCGCGGCAAGGCCCGCGCCTTGCAGGCGCGCGGCGGCAAGCTGGTGGTCATCGATCCGCGCCGCAGTGAAACCGCAGCACTGGCCGACGCCCACCATTTCATTCGCCCAGGTGGTGATGTGTTTCTGCTGCTGGGCATGCTGCACACGCTGTTTGCCGAAAACCTGGCCACACCCGGCCGGCACGCCGCATGGATCGACGGACTGGACACCGTGCGCGACGCCGTACTGCCATTTGCCCCAGAGGCAGTGGGCCCGCGCTGCGGCATTGATGCAGCCACCATCCGCAAGCTGGCCCGTGATCTGGCCGGTGCAAGGCGCGGCGCCGTGTACGGGCGCATGGGAACCACCACCCAGGATTACGGCAGCCTGAGCACCTGGCTGATCGACCTGCTGAACATTCTCAGCGGCCATTTCGACGAAGAGGGCGGCACACTGTTCCCCCGGGCGGCTGCCTTTGCAGCCAACACCGCCGGCACGCCCGGGCGCGGCCGCGGCGTGGCGACCGGGCGCTTTGCCAGCCGCGTCAGCGCTGCACCCGAGGTGATGGGCGAGATCCCGCTGACCTGCCTGGCCGAGGAAATCGAAACACCAGGTGAAGGGCAGATCCGCGCGCTGATCTGCGTGGCAAGCAATCCCGTGCTGTCAGCGCCCAACGGCGCGCGGCTGGCGCGCGCGCTGGACGGTCTGGACTTCATGGTCAGTCTGGACATCTACCTGAACGAAACCAGCCGCCATGCCGACGTCATCCTGCCCGGACTGTCGCCACTGGAAGACCAGCACTACGACGTGCCGTTTCCGCAGCTGTCCTGGCGCAACCACGCGCGCTGGAGCGAACCCGTGTTCGATGCGCCGGCCGGCCATCCTCCCGAATGGCAGAACCTGCTGCGTCTGGCGGCCATCGCGCAGGGTCAGGGCCCGGAGGTCGATGTGCAGGCCCTGGACGACGCCCTGTTCGCGCAGGAGGCACCGCGCCTGTTCGGCGAACAGGCCCCCGGGATGCTGGAAGCCACGCGGGGCCTGCACGGACCGCAGCGGCTGCTGGACGCCGCTTTGCGCAGCGGACCGTACGCACTGACACTGTCACAGGTGAAGGCTGCGCCTGGAGGACTGGACCTGGGCCCGCTCGCGCCCCGCCTTCCCGAATTGCTGCGTACGCCCGGCGGGCACATTGACCTGGCGCCTCCTGCCCTGCTGGGCGACCTGCAGCGCGCAGCCGATGCCCTGCAGGAGCCGGTGCCGACACTGCAGATCATCGGCCGGCGCGACGTGCGCTCCAACAACAGCTGGATGCACAACCTGCCACTGCTGGCCAAAGGGCCGGCACGTTGCACCGTGCTGGTTCATCCGGACGATGCGAAACGCCTGGGCCTGCAGCAGGGCGCGATGGCAAGCCTGCGCAATGGCGCGCGACAGATCCAGGCGCAGGTGGAGTTCAGCACGGACATGATGCCCGGCGTGGTCAGCCTGCCGCACGGCTGGGGGCACGACCTGCCTGGCGTGAAGCTCGGACTGGCGTCACAACGCCCCGGCGCCAACCTGAATGCGCTGTTTGACGAAACACGGCGCGATCCGCTGTCAGGCAATGCCGTGCTCAACGGCGTGGCGGTTCACATGAGTCCGGCCTGAATGAAAAAGGCGGCCCGCAGGCCGCCTTGATGGGGGAGCAAAGCAGCTGGCGGCTTACACCGTCACACCGTCTGCGACCTCCTTGTACTCGGCGATCTGGTCGAAGTTCATGTACTTGTAGATCTTGCTGCCGTCGGCATTGATCACGCCCATGTCGGCCTGGTATTCGGCCACGGTCGGAATGCGGCCCAGCTTGGAGGCAATGGCTGCCAGCTCTGCCGAGGCCAGGTACACGTTGGTGTTCTTGCCCAGACGGTTGGGGAAGTTGCGGGTGCTGGTGGAAACCACCGTGGCGCCCTCGCGCACCTGGGCCTGGTTGCCCATGCACAGGCTGCAGCCCGGCATCTCGGTGCGTGCACCGGCCGTGCCGAACACGCCGTAGTGGCCTTCCTTGGTCAGTTCGGCCGCGTCCATCTTGGTCGGGGGGGCCACCCACAGCTTGACCGGGATGTCACGCTTGCCTTCCAGCAGTTTGGAGGCTGCGCGGAAATGACCGATGTTGGTCATGCACGATCCGATGAACACTTCGTCGATCTTGGCGCCGGCCACTTCGCTCAGCAGCTTG
>CAZUJD010000278.1:0-2340 GCA_964620025.1 uncultured Ramlibacter sp.
ATTTCGCCCGCCGCCTTCTTGGTGAAGGTGATGGCCAGGATGTCCTGTGGCTCGCAGCCGGCCAGCAGCGCCCGCAAGATGCGCGACACCAGCATCCAGGTCTTGCCGGCGCCGGCACAGGCTTCGACGGCCACGCTGCGGCGCGGGTCGCAGGCCACGGCGTAGAAATCGGCGCGACTGACCCGCTGGCCATTCAGTTCATACGCCAGGTCCTGTGCGCTCATGCCCAGAAATCCTTGCGGCACAGCCCGCGCGCGGCGCAGAAGTCGCACACCTGACCTTCACCCAGCGCGGGCAGCGGCGCACCGTCGGCGATGGCCTGCATGTCACCCCGGATGCCGTCCAGCAGCAAGTCGCGCGCGGCCACCACGTCGGCTTGCTCCACCAGGGTGGTTTCTCCGCGCTCGCCGACGTTTACATAGGCGGCGCGCAGGTTGTCGTCCGGCAGCAGCGCTGCGTAAAAGGCCAGCTGGGTGTCTTCGGACGCAGCCTTCACCCGCTTGCGCGTGGTCTCCAGCCCTTCGGTCTTGTAGTCCATGACCATGGCCATCTCGCCCGACAGGCTGTCGATGCGGTCCAGCCGGCCGATCAGCGTCAGTGTGCCCAGCGGTGTGGTGCGGTCGGCCTCCGCCTCCCGGAACTGCGCACCCTGCGCTTCGTGCTGGTCCAGCCAGGCCAGGTAGCCGTCTCTGGCCTGCGGCCAGCTGGCCGCGAACGGCAGGAATTCACCTTCGGCCAGGCCCAGGGCACGGGTCTGTGCCTGTGCGGCTTCTTCGATCAGGGCGATCCGCTGCGGTCCCGCCGGTACCGGCTGTGCCGCCAGCGCATTGTGAAAGTGACCCAGCACGGCATGCAGCCAGGTGCCAAAGTCACGCTTGTCCAGCCCGGTGTCCAGTTCGTCGGCTTCTTTCAGTCCCAGCTGGCGCATGGCAAAGAACCGGTAGGGGCAGCGGCGCAGGTCTTCATACGCACTGGCCGACAGCCGGGTGACCGGCAGGGCCGCGCCATCGGGTTGCGGCCGGGGGGTAGGCGCCGCCATGACGGTCCGCGCCACGCGCGGGTCGGCGCCGGCCTGACCAGCGCCATCCAGCTGAAGCTGCTGCACCAGCGGGCTGGGCAGCACGGGCTCGCCGGCAGCGTCGGCGCAGCGCCACAGCACGTCCACCCGGTCCACCGCCAAGGCCTGCTGCCAGCCGGCGCGCTGGACAACCTCCAGCGCGTCCCGGGTGGGCTGGCCCAGGGCCGCGCGCTGGCCGGCCGTCCAGGGGCCTGCGGGCTCGGGCGCAGCCGGCAGGTTGGCCTCGTCACAGCCCGGCAGCACGGCGGCGGCAAAGGTCTGGCCCAGCATCTGCGGGAACGGCAGGATCACCACCTGCTCGTCACGCGGGTGTGCGGGCTTGAAGCTGGCGGCTTCCAGTACATCGGACACCCAGGTGCTGAACTCATGCAGGCCCATGCGCCGCGCCGCATGCGGCACCGCCGCCCATTCGGCCTGCGCGCCGTCGCCCAGACGCAGGGCGGCCACCGCTGCGTCGCCGGCGGCATCGCCCTCCAGGCGTTGCCACTGGCCGGTGGCCTGCAGCAGTTCGCGCAGGGCCTGAAGCCAGGCCGCCAGCGGGCGGCTTCGCTGCAGGCCGGCACGCAGCGCCTCCACCTCGTTGACCAGCGCCGCCGGGGGGTCGGCGTCGCGCAGCCGGGCCGCGGCAGCCACCCAGTCACGCATGCCGGCGTCGCGCAGCAACTTTTCCAGCCGCAGCAGGTTGGGGCCCTGCAACGCGGGTGCATGCTTGAGCCAGTCCAGCACGGCGTCGCTGCCAGCGTCGTGGCGCGCGGCGCGCAGCGCGGTCATGAGGTGCGCCGCCGCGCGGGTGGTGGACAGCTTCCAGCCGGTTTCATCACGGATGCGCAGGCCCTGCGCGCCCAGCATGGCGCGGATGCGGCGCGTCAGCGCCCGGTCTGTGGCGGCCAGTGCGACCGGGGCGCGGCCCGCCGCCAGGTGTTGCAACACGCAGGCAGCGGCGCGGGCCGCTTCGTCCTCGGGGTCCCCCGCAGCGTGCAGGGCCACAGCACCGGCGGGCGTGCCCTGCACCATCGGCAGGGTCACGGCCTTGTGGCCGAAGTTCGCACGCACGGCATCCACCAGTGGCTCGCTCTGGTAGCCCTGCAGCACCACCAGACAGTCCACATCCTGCTGCACGGCGTCGCCCAGCAGGCAGTCCGTGGCAAAGGCCGACGCGGCCACCCATTCCAGCGCCACCCGGGCCACGGCCTGCTCCAGAGCCAGCACCGGCGCGTACAGCCCGCCGGCGTCCAGCACCGGTGCGCGCACGCACCACAGCA
>CAZUJD010000278.1:2350-4195 GCA_964620025.1 uncultured Ramlibacter sp.
CCCGCCTGCCACCACGGCCCGCAGGCGGGCCGCCCAGGCGGCCCGCTGGGCAGGGGGCACGGCTGCTGCCAGTGGTGCCAGCTGGCTTGCGGCTTCCAGTACACGGGCGGCCAGCAGATCGCGCTGTTCGCCCAGGCCTGCCGTCGCCAGCAATGCCTGCGCAGCCAGCAGGTCGCGGGCGGCGTCATGGCAAAGGTCCAGCGGACCTGGCACAAAGCCGCTGCCCTGGCTGCGCGCCCAGTTCATGGTCGATTCAAAGCGCGGCGCAAAGCCATCAGGCGCCACGCGCGCCCAGGCCCGTGCGGCCTTGGGCATCAACTGCGCATAGGGCACCAGCACCACACTGCGTGCGGGGTGCGCGCCGCGGCTTTCCAGCAAGGCCTTGACGCGGGCGGCCAGGGTGTCCAGGCCCGGGGCGGACTGATGGCCGGGCGCTATCGCATCCATAGCGTGCGCGGGGCTTTCCATGGCCTGTGGAGGGACTTGGTTTCTGTCACAATTCCCCCACTTTAGCTGTACCGCCAACTGACAACCAAGGAATCACCATGGCCAGCGACCTGATCAAACATATCTCCGACACCAGCTTCGAGACCGATGTGCTCAAGGCCGACAAACCCGTTCTGGTCGATTACTGGGCCGAGTGGTGCGGTCCCTGCAAGATGATCGCCCCGATCCTGGACGAAGTCTCCAGCACCTACCAGGGCAAGCTGCAGATCGCCAAGATGAACGTCGATGAAAACCGCGACATCCCGGCCAAGTTCGGCATCCGCGGCATCCCCACGCTGATGCTGTTCAAGGACGGCCAGCTGGCCGCCACCAAGGTCGGCGCCATGAGCAAGGCCCAGCTCACCGCCTTCATCGACCAGCAACTGGCCTGATCGTCCCCCCGCGCGGCTGGCGCGCTTTGGCCCCAGCCGCGCTGTTTTTGCGGTCCTAATCTTTCCCAGGTCACTGGTTCGCAAAAACGGCGAGCCGGGTCGGGGTCCCGGCCGGCGCGGCATCCCGCGCAGCTGTCCGACACCCTCCCCCCCGTTTTCACTGAACTCCCCCAAAGGGGTCATTCCATGCACTTAAACGAACTCAAGGCACTGCACGTGTCTGAAGTCCTGAAGCAGGCTGAAGAGCTTGAGATCGAAAACACCGGCCGCATGCGCAAGCAGGAGCTGATGTTCGCCATCATCAAGAAGCGGGCCAAGGCCGGCGAACAGGTCTTTGCCGACGGTGTGCTGGAGATCCTGCCCGATGGCTTCGGCTTCCTGCGCAGCCCCGACACCAGCTATACCGCCAGCACCGACGACATCTACATCAGCCCGAGCCAGGTGCGCCGCTTCAACCTGCACACCGGCGACATGATCGAAGGTGAAGTGCGCATCCCCAAGGACGGCGAGCGCTACTTTGCGCTGACCAAGCTGGACAAGGTCAACGACGGTCCGCCCGAGCAGAACAAGCACAAGGTCATGTTTGAAAACCTGACCCCGCTGTTCCCCAAGGAGCAGATGAAGCTGGAACGCGACGGCATCAAGGGCGAAGAGAACATCACCGGCCGTGTGATCGACATCATTGCCCCCATCGGCAAGGGCCAGCGCGCCCTGCTGGTCGCCCCGCCCAAGAGCGGCAAGACCGTGATGATGAAGAACCTGGCGCACGCGCTCACGGCAAACCACCCTGACGTGCACCTCATCGTCCTGCTGGTCGACGAGCGCCCGGAAGAAGTGACCGAAATGCAGCGCACCGTGCGCGGCGAGGTCATCAGCTCGACCTTTGATGAGCCGGCCCAGCGCCACGTGCAAGTGGCCGAGATGGTGATCGAGCGCGCCAAGCGCCTGGTCGAGCTCAAGAAGGACG
>CAZUJD010000279.1:0-4182 GCA_964620025.1 uncultured Ramlibacter sp.
GCACCCGCACCCACACCCAGCAGGCGGCGCTGGCCCACTTCCACCGGCACAAAGCGCATCAGGGCCTGGCTGTCGGCCTTGGCCAGGCACACCGATTCAACCCCGCTGCGGCGCATGAGGTAGGCCGTGGCGCCCGTGCGGCGCGAAATGGTAGCCACCACCGGGCGCCAGTGCGCCACCTCCAGCGCACTGGCCGAGGGCGCCAGCGCCAGCTCGTGCACCAGCTCGCCCATGCGGTATCGCTTGTCGGCGCCGGGCTCGCCGGCCAGCCGCTCGTCCACCAGGCAGCGCAGGATGCGGTGGGCCGTGGAGCGCGCCAGACCGCAGCCACGCGCCACCTCGGCCAGCGAGGCGCCTTCGGGCCCGGCCTTGCCGATGGCGCGCAGCACGGCCGCGGCGCGGCGGATGGCCTGGGTGCCACCGACAGAAACATCGTCAGCAGGAGTGTCCATGATGTGGAACAGTTGGAATCGGGGTTTCCCTTGTGCGGGTGGCCAGAGACTGGTCTGTCCGACAGGGGCTGTGCAAGATTGAGTATCCCACGATGTGGATACACCCCAACATTGACCCAAACCCCAGGAGCACCCCATGAGCAACCCCACTTCCAGCCGCCGCCGCGGCCTGCTGCTGGCCGCCGCCCTGACCGGCGTGGCCGCCTGGCCGGTGGCCGCCACCGCGCAGACCACGACCGACAAGCCGCTGCGCATCGTGGTGCCGTTTGGCCCCGGAGGCTCCGACACGCTGGCGCGCGCCATGGCCGAGAAGCTCAGCACCCAGCTCAAGCAGCCGGTGATCGTTGAAAACAAGCCCGGCGCCGCCGCCGTGATCGGCTCCGAGTACGTGGCGGCCCAGCCGGCCGATGGCAACACCATCCTGTTCCTGGGTGGCGGCAGCCTGACGCCGGTGCTGATCAAGGACCTGAAGTTCAACCTGCTCAAGGCCATGCGGCCCGTGGTGTGCGTGGCGCGCGGCGGCATGACGCTGATGGTGCCGGGCACGCTGCCGGTCAACAACTTCCGGGAGTTCGTGGACTACAGCAAAAAGAACCCGGGCAAGATCAATTTCAGCTACACCGCCGGCAGCATCCTGCTGGGCAGCGAGATGCTGAAGTCGCGCGCCGGCTTTGACGCCACGGCCATTCCCTACAAGGGCTCCACCCAGGTGGCCACGGCACTGATCGCCGGCGAGATCCAGATGGGCATCGACGTGCCGCTGTTCTATGTGGGCATGATCAAGGAAGGCCGCATCAAGGCCCTGGCCCACGGCGCGGCCGAACGCTCGCCCTCGCTGCCCGACGTACCCACGCTGGCCGAGGTGGGCGTGCCCGATCTGACATTCGCGTTCTCGTTCGGCTTCTGGGCCCCGGCCGGCACGCCGGACGCCGCCGTCAACCGGCTGAACACCGCCTTCAACGCGGTGCTGAAAGAGCCCGACATCCGCGCCCGCCTGGCCCAGGCCGGCGTGGTGCCGGTAGGCGGCGCCCCCGAGGTGCATTCGCGCCAGGTGTCCGACGAGCAGGCGATGTGGGCCCAGGCGGCAGCCAGGATCGGCTACAAGCCCGAGTAAAGCGGGCCCCATGTTTTCACTGAAGGGCAAGACCGCCGTTGTCACCGGCGGCGGCAAGGGCATTGGCCGCGGCATCGCGCAGGCCCTGGCGCGTTGTGGCGCACAGGTGGTGATCAGCGGGCGCGACGCCGCGGCACTGGATGTCACCCTGGACGGTCTGCGTGCCCTGGGTACGGATGCCATCGCGGTGCCAGGTGACATCACCCGGGCCGATGACCGCCAGCACCTGATCGATGCCACGCTGGCGCGCTTCGGCGCGCTTCACGGCTGGATCAACAACGCCGGCAGCGCCAGCCCCGCCGATGTGGGCCCGCTGGACGGCATTGACGAAGGCCAGTGGGACCGCGTGATCGACCTGAACCTGAAGGCGGCCTTTTTTGCGGCGCAGGCCGCGGCACGCGCCATGCGCGGCGGCGGCAGCATCGTCAACATCAGCTCGCGCAGCGCGTCCTACCCCAACCCCGGCACCGGCCACTACGGCGCGGCCAAGGCGGCGCTGGAGAACCTCACCCGCACCATGGCCGCCGAATGGGGCCATCGGGGCATTCGCGTCAACGCCGTGGCACCGGGCGTGGTGATGACCGAAGAGCTGGCCAAGACACTGAATACACCCGAGCGCATCCGCCGGCAGGTGGACACCGTGCCACTGCAGCGCCTGGGCACTCCGGACGACATCGGCCCCCTGTGCGCCTACCTCATCAGCGACGAGTCGGCCTGGACCAGCGGCGCGCTGATTCCGGTCAACGGCGGCAGCTTCGTGCCCATGGGCTACCTGAGCTACCTGCACCGCGTCAACCAGACCACGACATGAACTTCAACTGGACCGAACAACAGGCCGCCCTGCGCGGGCGAGTGCGCGCGCTGCTGGCGCGCGAGCTGCCGCCCGACTGGGATCACATCAGCCGCCACGGCCCGGGCTCGCCGGCGCAAACGGCGTTCTCGCTGCAGTTTTGTCCCAGGCTGGCGGCCGAAGGCCTGCTGGTGCCGCACTGGCCGGTGGAGCACGGTGGCCGCGGCGCGGCCGCGTGGGAACACTTCATCGTGGGCGAGGAGCTGTTCGCCGCCGGCGAACCGCGCGGGCCGCAGTACATGAACGTCAACTTCATCGGCGCCACGCTCATGAAGTACGGCACGCCAGAGCAACAGGCCCGCTACCTGCCGCCCATGGCGGCCGGACAGGCCGTGTGGTGCCAGGGTTTTTCGGAGCCGTCCGCCGGCTCGGACCTGGCTGCCCTGGGCACCCGCGCCGAGGCCCGCGGCCATGACTACGTAATCAACGGCAGCAAGGTCTGGACGTCGTATGCCGGCATGGCGCAGACCTGCTTTCTGCTGGCGCGCACCGGCACGGGCAAGGGCGGCATCGCGATCTTTCTGGTGCCCATGGATACACCCGGCATCACCGTGCGCTCGATTCCGTCGTTGATCGGCCACGGCGACATTCACGAGGTGTTCTTTGACGACGTGGTGGTGCCTGCCACCGCACGCCTGGGTGAAGAAGGCCAGGCCTGGGCCATCATCAGCTACGCCCTGGGGCTGGAGCGTGTGGGGTTGGCGCGGTATGCGTTTTCACGCCGCGTGCTGGACCGCATGGTGGGCGAGCTGCAGGCGCAGGGGCTATTTGCCGATGACGCCGTGCGCACCCAGGCCGCCCGCGCGCTGGCCGCGTGCGAGGCCGCGCGGCTGCTGGTGTACCGCGTGGTGGACCAGCGCGCACGCGGCTTGCCGCCCAGTGCGGAAGCCAACCTGGCGCGCGTGGCCGTGGTGGCCGCCGACCACGCCGTGTCGGACTTTGCGCTGGACCATTTCGGCGACGCGCTGTGCGGCGACGGCTGGCCGCTGATGCTGGCCCACCACGAACGCGCCATTGCCGCGGGCATTGCCTCCGGCGCGGCCGAGATCCAGCTGAATCTGGTGGCGCAAGACTGGCTGCAGCTGCCGCGCGAGCCCAGGCCCCAGCGCGAACCGCACAAGGAGAGCGCATGAACATCGCCTTCACCGATGACCAGCAGGCCCTGCTGGACGCCGTGGACCGCATTGCGCAGCGCCACGAAACCCGGGCCGTGCTGGGCAACGGCCACTTTGAAGCCCCGGCCGCGCTGCAGGCCGACCTGGAAGGCGCCGGCGTGTTCGAGGCCGCCGCGATCGACGAGCTGGGCCCGGTGGCCGCCGCGGCCATGGTGCAACGGCTGGCCCGGCTGCCGCAGTGCGTCGAGCTGATTGCGTCGGCGCTGCTGCTGCCCCTGCATGCTCCCGCCCTGCCCGGCCCCTGCGCCGTGCTGTGGGGGGACCGCACGCGGCCGGCGCGCTGGCTCCCCGGCGCGCGCACGGTGCTGCGCGTGGAAGGCCCCCGTGTGGAATTCGCCAGCCTGGCGGACGGTGACGCCTCACCACTGGACAGCCCCTTTGGCTACCCCATGGGGCGCCTGTCGGACCCGGCTGCGCTGGCCTGGCAAACACTGGACGTGGACGCGCAGGCCCTGCGCCGGCTGTGGCGCCTGGGCGTTGCGGCCGAGCTGACCGGTTGCCTGGACGCCGGCCTGCAGGCCGTGGTGGCGCACGTGCGCGACCGCCGCCAGTTCGGCCGGCCGCTGGGCTCTTTCCAGGCCATCCAGCACC
>CAZUJD010000280.1:0-4169 GCA_964620025.1 uncultured Ramlibacter sp.
CAAGGTGCACGCCAGCCTGGACGCCATGGCCAAAGGCCTGGCCGACAAGCCGTTTTGTTCTGGCATCCACCTGAGCCTGGCAGACATCGCCGTAGGTTGCGCCCTGGGCTACCTGGATTTCCGATTCCCCGAGATTGACTGGCGCGCCTCGCACCCCAGCCTGGCACGCCTGAACGAAAAGCTGGCGCAACGCGTCAGTTTTGCCGACACCAAACCGGCCTGAACGGCCTTTCAGCTGTTCGCGCGGCGCTTGAGCCAGCGCATCAAGGCGCCCACCACCGGCAGCTTTTCATACAGTTCCTCGGCGGCGTCCCAGTAGTCCCGGTGGGACCGTATGCGCCCATCGGGCGCGAGCTGCAGGTGCGAACCGCCGTGTACCACCTGTTCCATACCCCTGTGGAAATGCCTGAATCCAAAGCGGAACTCCCACACCAGAAAACAATGGTCAGCATCCACCACACGTCGGGTGATGACAAACCGGGGTGATTCCAGCGTTTCAAACATGTGGGTGAAGATGCCCTGGATGGCCGCGATACCGCTTACTTCATTGAACGGATCCTTGAAGTACGCGTCGGGTGTGTAGTAGTCCTCCAGCCTTGCCAGGTCGGTCGGGCCGAGTGATTCAAAGAACACCTCGATGCGTGCAACAGCGTCTTTCATGTCTGATTTATAGCCCGGTAAAGCGGCGGATGATGGCAAAGTAGATGCGGTGAGGCAGCATTTGCAGTGTTTTCATCCACCGGGTGAATCGCCTGGGGAAATGGATCTCAAACCTTCCGCGCTGCCAGCCGGCCAGGATTTCCCGGGCCGCCTGCTCAGGGGTGATGAGCGCAGGCATGCGGAACTGGTTCTGGGCCGTGAGCGGCGTTTCCACAAAGCCGGGATTCACCAGGCTGACGCCGATGCCGCTGTCGCGCAAGTCCACATAGAGTGTCTCGCCCAGGTTGATGAGTGCCGCCTTGGTGGGGCCGTAGGCCAGACTCTGGGGCAGGCCACGGTAGCCCGCCACGCTGCTGACCAGGCTGATATGGCCGCTGCGCCGAGCCAGGAAATGCGGCAGAACCACGTCCAGTACATGCAATGCACCGACGTAGTTGACCTGCTCGTGCCGCAGCATTTCATCCAGGTCAAACTCAGTGGCCCGCAGCGCGCGGTAATAGCCTGCGCAGTACATCACGCAGTCCAGCGGGCCCTGGGCCAGGATGGTCTGCGCAGCCGCGCGCACCGCCAGACGGTCGCTGGCGTCCACCGGCAGTGCGACCGCTCCCGGGTGTTCTGCCACAAAGCTGTCCAGTGCTGCATGGCCGCGCGCAGAGATGAACACGCGGGCGCCCTGCGCGTACAGGGCCGAAGCCGTGGCACGGCCGATACCCGTGGAGGCGCCCACCAGCCAGACACTGCGACCGTGCCAGTGCGCCTGGGGCGGGTTGAGCGGGGCCAGCCAGCTGCGCCGGCCATGCGTTGGCGCGGGCGGACTTCCGGCGCCGGCGGGACTGAAACCTGTCTTGATCATCGTTTCGTGAAGGACAGCGTCACTTCCCCCAATGTGATGCCGAACTTGCTCATGATGGCCTTGTTGAGCATCACCCTGTCGTCCATCAGGTACATCCAGTCGTCAAACTGGACGTTCACGATACGGCCGTCCACGGGCAATGCCATGGTGTATTGCCAGTTGAAGGCATTGCCGCGTTCCTGCCCTGTGGCCTCGCCCACCACATCGTCGGCACGTCCGGTGTAGCGGCCGCCAGGCAGCTTTTTCAACCGCCAGATGCGTCGCTGCTTCGAACCATCTGAATAGGTGAAGTCCTCGTCCAGAACGCCGTCGTCACCTTCCCAGCGGCAATCCATCACCACGGTGAACCGGCGCACGACCTTGCCCGCCCGATCGGTGAAAACGCCCCAGGCGTCCAGCTTGCCGTTGAAATAGCGGCGCAGATCCAGGACCGGCTTTTCGCTGGTGTAGTCGTCCACCGAGGGGCTGGCGCAGCCTGCCAGTGCGCAGGCAGTGCCCGGCAGGGCCGCCAGCAGGAGTCGTCGTTTCATGTCGGTGTCCCGCGTCGGATGATCGTGAAGTAAAGGGTCAGCGCGGCTGCGAGTTTGAGCGCGCATGGCAGCAGGCAATACGCAGCCACCAGCGCCTGCAGCCCCTGTGGGCTGCGGGTACCGGGCTCGTAGCCAAAAATGCCCAGCAAGGGCAGCGCCAGTCCGGCGGCCAGGGCCAGATTGAGTTTGGTGGCGAAGTTCCACCAGCCAAAGTACGCGCCCTCGGACTGTCCGCGGTCGCCCGCATGGGCGATCACGCCGGCCAGCATGGCGCCAGGCAGCGCCAGGTCAGTACCCAGCGCCACGCCTGACAAAGCGCACACGACCAAAAACGCCGTCGTATCGCCTGCCCCCAGCTGCGTGGCCCAGACAAATACCGACATGGCCAGCACCATGCCGGCCAGCCAGCAGCGTGCCAGACCCAGACGCTGGACGAACTTGAGCCACAACGGGATCGACAGTGCCGCGCACAGGAAGTAGCTGGCCAGGAAAGCCGGCTCCATGCGCGCCGGCGCCTGCAGGCGGTCCTGGATGAAGAACAGCACCAGCGTCGCCGGCACGGCGCTGGCAATGCCATTGAGCATGAACACACCCAGCAGCCGGCGAAAGCCGGGTCGCGCAAAGGGCAGCCAGATGCCGGTGGCCGCGGCAGCGCTGCGCGGCGTGGGCGCACGTGCGTGCCACCAGGCCAGCCAGCCCAGACCCAGCAGCATCGCGAATACCACGGCTGTCACCCCCAGGCCGGCGATCGCGGGCAACACGGATGCTGTGAGTACACCCAGCAGACCCAGGCCTTCGCGCCAGGAAACGATGCGGCTGCGCAGCGCCGCGTCGCCGCCGAGCATCGCCCCCCAGGACTGGTGGGCCACACTCAGAGTGCTGTAGGCGGTGTAAGTCAACACCAGCATCAGCGCGGCCCACAGCAGCAGGGCCCCAGGCGCCCGGGTAGGCGGGTAAAACAGCAGTGCAAAACCAGCGCCCAGCACGATGGCGGCGGCGGCGCCGAGGCCGAGCACTGCGCGGGTGGACCGGGCAAACAGCCGGTCAGTCAGGCGGCCGATCAGCGGGTCAATGAACGCGTCCAGCAGCCTGGCGCCCAGCAGGACGGATCCCAGCACGGCCAGCGGCACGCCAAATTCACGCGCATAGTGGTTCGGCAACACCACGTACAGTGGCAGAGCCACAAAAGCCAGCGGCAGGCCCAACAGGCCATAGGCCAGGCCGTCGCGCCAGGAAAAGGCTGCCAGTGTCATGGCGCAGTCCCGGCAAGCAACTGTTCGCGCATGGCGGGTTCGGAGGTGCGCGGCGACAACCAGATGCCCATGAAAATGCGGGCGAAGTCGGGGTCACGTACCTCGCCTGCCGGTCGGTCGTTGTAGAGGAAAGCCACACCAGTGCCCGGCTGGTACAGGCCGGTCAGCCGGTCTCCCTTGCGGACATCGGGAAACAGCCGCGTCATCTCGGCAAGCCAGCGGCGACCCCGGTCGGCACTGAAGGCTTCGACGCCCTGCATTTCCTTGAGCGAACGCTTGGCTATTTCGGCACCATCGAAGTCGCGCAGGTAGGTCAGCTCCAGCGCAAACGGGTGTGCTGCATAGCTGTCGCGCGAGAAGCCCCCTGCAGTCCACAGCCGCGCGTCATACACCTGGAAGCCGAACACGCTCAGGCGCGCCGTACCGGCAAGCCTGGCCGACGTCAGGCCGGCGGGTTGTGCCAGTGCGGCGGTTCCCGCCAGCGATGCTGCGGCCAGGCCCAGCGCGCCTAGCGCTTTAGCAGCGTGTACTGCACCACGTCGATATTGGCCATGGCGAAGGCTGCTTCGCAGTAGGCGAGATAGAACTCCCATATGCGGATGAACCTTTCATCGAACCCGAGTTGAAGGACCTGGCCTTTTGCAGCCAGGAAGGCGTCGCGCCAGCGCCGCAGCGTTTCTGCATAGTCGGCGCCGAAGCAGAACTCATCCACCACCACCAGGTCCGCGGCATGGGCCTGTGCCCGGAATTCGCGCGGACAGGGCAGGCAGCCACCAGGGAAGATGTACTGCTGGATGAAATCGGTGGACGCGATGTAGCGGTCAAACAGCGTGTCGTCGATCACGATGCTCTGCACGCACGCCCGCCCGCCGG
>CAZUJD010000281.1:0-4161 GCA_964620025.1 uncultured Ramlibacter sp.
GCCACCGCGGAACCGGCGTTGCCGGGCCGCGGGCGGCGCCCCCCCGGGGGGGAGGCGACCGAACGTCGCTTCGGGGGGGGTCAAAAATTCCCCACGATGAAATCCTTGAAGCGGCCGAACGCCGTCTTCATGGAACCATTTTTCTGAGCCACGCGGAAACCGCGCAGCCGCGCCAGCCGGGCTTCCTCCAGCAGTCCCATGACGGTGGCGGCACGCGGCTGGGCCACGAGGTCAGACAGCGCGCCGTAGTATTTGGGGTTGCCGCGGCGCACGGGTTTGAGGAAGATGTCTTCGCCCAGCTCCACCATGCCCGGCATCACGGCGCTGCCGCCGGTCAGCACAATGCCGGACGACAGTACTTCCTCGTAACCCGACTCACGCACCACCTGGTGGACCAGCGAGAAGATCTCTTCAATGCGCGGCTCGATCACGCCGGCCAGGGCCTGCTTGCTCAGCATGCGCGGGCCGCGGTCGCCCAGACCAGGGACCTCAACCTGCTGGTCGGGGTCGGCCAGCAGCTGCTTGGCATAACCCGATTCCACCTTGATGTCCTCGGCGTCCTTGGTAGGCGTACGCAGCGCCATCGCGATGTCGCTGGTGATCAGGTCGCCGGCAATCGGGATCACGGCGGTATGGCGGATCGCGCCGTTGGTGAAGATTGCCACGTCGGTCGTGCCCGCGCCAATGTCCACCATGGCCACGCCCAGTTCCTTTTCGTCGTCGGTCAGCACCGCCTGGCTGGACGCCAGCGGGTTCAGCAGCAGTTGCTCGACCTCCAGACCGCAACGCCGCACGCACTTGCCGATCGGCTCCTTGACGTCCTGTCCGTCGATCACGAACTCCTGCGGCTCGACCAGCAGCAGGCGCTGGTCGGTGGAGATGTTGATTGCACGGGCCGTTTCCACCACCCGGGCCACGTCAGCGGGGGTGACTTCCTTGTCCTTGACGGCCACCATGCCGCTGGAGTTGATGCCGCGGATATGCGCGCCGGTGATGCCGGTGTACACCCGCGTGATCTTGCAGTCGGCCATCAGCTCGGCCTCTTTCAGCGCCTGCTGGATGCTTTGCACCGTGGCGTCGATGTTCACCACCACGCCGCGCTTGAGGCCGTTGCTGGGCGCGACGCCCAGGCCCGCAAGCTTGAGCTCACCGCCGGGCAACACTTCGGCCACCACCACCATCACCTTGGCGGTTCCAATGTCCAGTCCTACGACCAGGTCTTTGTACTCTTTTGCCATGTCTGCACCTGTAATCTGGTTCTCTATTTCTGTTGCGGCTTCTTCGCCCCGTCGCTGATCACCGTCGTCACGCCCCTCAGGCGCAACGCATAGCCGTCACCGTGACGCAGATCGGCGGACTCCAGCGCGTCCACTCGCCGGCCGTACTTGGAGGTGACCTGGGTCAGGGTCTGTACAAGGCGCTGTACCCGCGGCAACACCTCGGCTGGCGTACCCCGGCCCATTTCGATTCCCGCACCCGAGTCCAGCGTGACCTGCCAGCTGCCACGTCCGGTCAGCGTCAGCCCGGAAATGGTGAGGTCGATCGCCTCCAGCAGCGGCGCAACTGCCTTGTACATCGCCAGCACCTGGGCGGACTGCCCCTCGGGCCCCTGCAGGCGCGGCAGGTCGTCCTGCTCCACATCGCCCACATTGGCCTCGAATACTTCGCCGAAACTGTTGACCAGTGTGGAGTCGCCTTCGCTGCCCCACAACGCCACGGGCTGGTGTTCCTGCAGCAACACGCGCAGCCGGTTGGGAAACTCGCGCTGCACCACCGCGCTGCGCACCCAGGGTACGGCCTCGAAAGCCGAACGGGTCTGCGCCAGGTCGGCCGTGAAAAACGTCCCCTGCAGTCGCGGCGCCACATTGGCACGCAATGTCACGGCGTTGTTGTGGGCCACGTCGCCCCCCACAGTGATCCCCGCCAGGGCAAAAACGGGATTGCGCAGGGCCCACCAGACGCCCGCCGCCAGCACCATGGCGCCACAGGCCATGAACAGCGCCGTGGCGGCGATGTTCATGAGCTTGACGTCAAATGGCTGGGGCAGGCTGTCGGTCATGTCAGGCACGCCTTTCCAGCGGATGGTCCAGCGTGGCCGATGCCAGCAGCAGCACGCACAGGTCTTCGTAGCTGATGCCGGCGGCGCGCGCCGACATGGGCACCAGCGAATGCCCGGTCATGCCGGGCGAAGTGTTGATCTCCAGCAGTGACGGTGCGCGCGTGGCGGCGTCGATCATCACGTCCACCCGGCCCCAGCCGCGGCAGCCCAGCACGCGGTAGGCCTTGAGCACCAGGGCCTGGATGGCGGCCTCTTCGCCTTCCGGCAGGCCGCAGGGCACCAGGTACTTGGTGTCGTCGGTGAAATACTTGTTCTGGTAGTCGTAATTGCCTTCAGGTGCCACGATGCGGATCACAGGCAGCGCACGCGCCTGGTCGCCGGTACCGATCACAGGGCAGGTCACTTCGTCGCCGCTGACAAACTGCTCGCACAGCACGTCATCGTCCAGCACGGCGGCGGCCTCCACAGCGGCCATCATGTCGGAGTAACCCGCCACCTTGGCCACGCCGATCGACGAGCCTTCCCGTGCGGGCTTGACAATCACCGGCAGGCCCAGATCGTCGGGTACCGTGACGACCTGCTCGCGGGTATACGCGCCACGATGCAGCAGCCTGTACTTCGGCGTGGGGATGCCTTCGGCCTGCCAGACGCGCTTGGTCATGACCTTGTCGATCGCAATGCTGGACGCCATGACGCCGGAGCCGGTATACGGAATGCCCTGCAGTTCCAGGGCGCCCTGCACCGTACCGTCTTCGCCAAAGCGGCCGTGCAGCGCGATGAAGCAGCGGGCAAAACCCTTCTTCCTGAGTTCCGACAGGTCACGCTCGGCCGGATCAAACGCATGGGCATCCACACCCCTGGACTGCAGCGCCTTGAGCACGCCGGCACCCGACATGAGTGACACCTCGCGCTCGGCCGACCTGCCGCCCATCAGCACAGCAACCTTGCCGAAGGATTTGACATCCACCGCGCTCATGCAGCCCCTCCCATTTCGACCAGCTTGCCGGGTACCGCCCCGATGGAGCCGGCACCCATGCACATCACCACGTCACCGTCACGTGCGTTGTCAAACACCGCCTGTGGCATGGCCGCGATGTCGTCCACAAAGACCGGCTCAACCTTGCCCGCCACACGCAGCGCCCGGGCCAGCGACCGGCCGTCGGCGGCAACGATGGGCTCCTCGCCTGCGGCATACACCTCGGCCAGCAGCACGGCGTCGGCACCCGCACCGATGACCTTTACAAAGTCCTCGAAGCAGTCGCGTGTGCGCGTGTAGCGGTGCGGCTGGAACGCCAGCACCAGCCGCCGCCCCGGGAAAGCACCGCGCGCGGCCGCCAGCGTGGCCTGCATCTCCACCGGGTGATGGCCGTAGTCATCGATCACGGTGAACTGCCCGCCGCCATTGGCCGACTTCACCGGAAGGTTTCCGTAGCTCTGGAAGCGGCGGCCTACGCCCCTGAATTCGGCCAGGGCCTTCTGCACGGCGGCGTCGGGCACGTTCAGCTCCACCGCCACGGCAATGGCCGACAGCGCATTGAGCACGTTGTGTTCGCCGGCCAGGTTCAGCACGATGGGCAGGTCCGGCAGCGTGACGCCATTGCGCCGCTGTGCCGTGAAATGCATCTGCGCGCCAACGGCACGCACATCCACGGCGCGCACCTGCGCATCCGGGCCAAAGCCGTAGCTGGTGATGGGGCAGGACACCTGGGGCACGATGTCGCGGATGGCCGGGTCGTCAGTACACAGGATGGCCGTGCCGTAGAAGGGCATGCGGTGCAGGAAGTCCACGAAGGCACCCTTCAGGCGGCTGAAGTCGTGGCCGTAGGTTTCCATGTGGTCGGCATCGATGTTGGTCACCACGGCCATCACCGGCAGCAGGTTCAGGAACGACGCGTCAGACTCATCCGCTTCCACCACGATGTAGTCTCCGCTGCCCAGCTTGGCATTGGCGCCCGCGCTGTTCAAGCGGCCGCCAATCACGAACGTCGGGTCCAGCCCCCCTTCGGCCAGCACACTGGCCACCAGGCTGGTCGTGGTGGTCTTTCCGTGCGTGCCGGCGATCGCCACGCCCTGCTTCAGGCGCATCAGCTCCGCCAGCATCA
>CAZUJD010000282.1:0-4121 GCA_964620025.1 uncultured Ramlibacter sp.
AAGCGCGTGCCGCGCATGTTCTACGACTACGCCGACAGCGGCAGCTGGACCGAAGGCACCTACCGCGCCAACGAAAGCGATTTCCAGCAGATCAAGTTCCGCCAGCGGGTGGCGGTCAACATGGAAAACCGCAGCACAGCCACCCGCATGATCGGCCAGGACGTGGCCATGCCGGTGGCCATTGCGCCGACCGGGCTCACGGGCATGCAGCATGCCGACGGCGAAATCCTGGCGGCCCGCGCGGCCAAAAAATTCGGCATCCCGTTCACGCTGTCCACCATGAGCATCTGCTCGATCGAGGACGTGGCCAGGGGCACCGACAACCACCCGTTCTGGTTCCAGCTGTACGTCATGAAAGACCGCGGCTTCATCGAACGGCTGATCGACCGGGCCAAGGCTGCGGGTTGCTCGGCCCTGGTGCTGACGCTGGACCTGCAGATCCTGGGGCAACGCCACAAGGACCTGAAAAACGGCCTGAGCGCGCCACCCAGGCTGACCATTCCCAACCTCATCAACATGGCCACCAAGCCGCGCTGGTGCATGGGCATGCTGGGCACGCAGCGCCGCCAGTTTGGCAACATCGTGGGCCATGTATCCGGCGTGGAGAACATGGGCTCGCTGGCCGAATGGACAGCCAAGCAGTTCGACCCCGCCCTCAACTGGGGCGACGTTGAATGGATCAAGAAGCGCTGGGGCGGCAAGCTGATCCTCAAGGGCATCCAGGACGTGGAAGATGCCAGGCTGGCCGTGCAGTCGGGCGCCGACGCACTGATCGTGTCCAACCATGGCGGACGCCAGCTTGACGGGGCCGAGTCGAGCATCCGTGCCCTGCCGGCCATCGTCGATGCGGTGGGGCGCCAGATCGAGGTGCACATGGACGGCGGCGTGCGCAGCGGGCAAGACGTGCTCAAGGCCGTGGCGCTGGGCGCCAGGGGCACCTACATCGGCCGGGCTTTCCTGTACGGCCTGGGCGCCATGGGTGAAGAAGGCGTGAGCAAAGCCCTGCAGATCATCCACAAGGAGCTGGACCTGTCGATGGCGTTTTGCGGCCACACGAAGATCGGCACGGTGGACAGCGCCATCCTGCTGCCGGGCAGCTACCCCACGGCCCACGGCTGACGCCGGCGGTGGGTCAGATGGGGGCGCTGAAGTCCGACTGGCGCCACAGGCCATTGGCCGGGCTGCGCATCATGCGAAGCTGCCCCTGGATGGCCTCCCAGGCCGCGTCGGGGCCCTGCGCCGGGGCGGCGTCCAGGTAGATCACGCCGCCGCGGCGCGCCAGCTGGAACATGGTCCGGTTGGCCGCCGGGCTGGCGCCCAGCCCCATCAACACCGGGGGTGTCGGCGCACTGGCACAAGCCTGCACCACGCGCTCCATGAGGTCCAGGTCATGGACATCACTGCCGCAGCACCACAGCACCAACAGCGGGTAGTCGGCCAGCAGCGCCCGTGTGATGCCCAGTCCCAGGCCGTTGCGCGCCATGGCAATCACCCGCACGGCACCGTCACCGTCAGGCAGGTCGGTGTAGTTGCTGCCCACATCCAGCTGCTGCGGCCCGGCAAAGCGCCGCCGCACCACCTCCTGGCGGTGCTGCCAGGCCAGGTGCTGCACCAGCGCAAAAGAATCCTCACCACCGGCGCTGCACACCATCACGCGGCGGAACACGCCAGGCGTGTCCTGGCGGTCCGCACAGGGGTGGCGCAGCGGGGTCGACAACATGCGCCATGCCACGGCCGGGGCGTACTGCAATCCGCGCAACCGCACCGCATCCACCTGGTTCACCCGGGCTTCAAACTCGGCCGCGCTGTCGTTGCATTGCACGATGCTCATGGACCATATGCCGGGCAGAAGGCGGGCGCCGGTGCTGCGGTGCATGATCCGCGCCCCGTGGTGACGCGGGTCCTGCAACACCCGCTCCATGACCTGACGCACGGCATCGGGTGGACCCTCTTTCCACTGCAGGAACCAGCCCGACTGGTGCGCCAGCGCGGTGTACACCCCCAACGGTTCGTTGTGGCGAACCGCGCAGGCGCGGATGCGCTCCATCTGCGCGTACACCGGCCCTTCAATGCGTGACTGGCTGGCATACAGGATGCGCGCCACGGGCACCGGTTCGGCGTCGGGCATGGGGCGGGGCTGAGAAGCAGGCATGTCGCCCATGCTATTGGCATGGTGGCTCCGTTGCATTGATGCGCATCAACCGCTGGCGCAACTGACAGGCCTGTGCGCCGCCCGCTGTACCATGCTGGCGCATGAACAAGTCCGAAGCAGATGCCGCCTTCGCGCAGGCCATAGAGCACCAGCAGGCCGGCCGGCTGGCCCAGGCGCAGGCGCTGTATGAACAGATCCTGGCGGCGCACCCCACGTACCTGCATGTGCCGCACCTGCTGGGCGTGATCGTCAGCCAGCAAGGCAACTGGTTCCTGGCCCGCCGCCTGATCGAAGGCGCCCTGGCACTGCACGCCAGTGACCCGGATGCCCTGGCCAATCTGGGCTGGGTGCTGGTGAACCTGGGCCTGCATGACAAGGCCATTGCACGCTGCGACCAGGCTTTGGCGCTGTCGCCGGGGCATGCACGTGCCCACCTCACCCGCGGCATGGCGCTGCGCCTGGCCGGCCGGCACGGGGAAGCCCTGACGGCATTTGAGCAGGCGCTGTCATTGAATCCCGGCCTTGCCGAGGCCATGCACTGCCGCGGCCAGGCACTGCATGCGCTGGGGCAGCATGAACAGGCGCTGGAGAGTTTCGAATGGGTGCTGCAGCAGTTGCCCCGCCACGCCGAGGCCTGGAACAACCGCGGTGCCAGCCTGATGCTGCTGGACCGCGCCGATGAAGCCCGTGCCAGCTTCGAGCAGGCCTTGCAGTGCCTGCCCGACTACCCCGAGGCGCTGTTCAACCTCGGCTCGGCGGTTCAGCTGGAGCGCCGCTACGAAGAGGCATTGTCCCTGTACGACCGCGCGCTGCAGTTGCGCCCCCACTACCCTGAAGCATTGATGCACCGTGCTTTTGCGTTGCAGGCCCTGCGCCGTGCGCCGCACGACTGCGTGGCCAGCCTGGACCGGGCGCTGGCCCTGCGCCCCGGCTACTTTGAAGCACTGAATGGCCGCGCCAATGTGCTCGGCCAGATGGGGCAGTACGCCGAGGCCCTGGAAAACTACGACGAAGCGCTGCGCATGAAGCCGCAGTTTCATGAGGCGCTGCTCAACCGCGGCCACGCATTGCGCGAGATGGGCCGGCTGGAGGACGCCGCCGCGTCCTACCGCGAAGCCATCCGCTGCGGCGGCGATGCCCAGGCCGGCCTGTTTGCCCTGGCCGCCATGGGGCAGGAAGCCGCGCCCCCGGTGGCGCCGCAGGACTACATCGTGAGCCTGTTTGACGGCTATGCCGACAAGTTCGACGAGCACCTGGTGGGCCGGCTGAAATACCAGGCGCATGAACGCCTGTGCGATGCGCTGCTGCCGCTGGCAGGGGCCGCGCAGCACGACGTGCTGGACCTGGGCTGCGGCACCGGCCTGTGTGCGCCGCTGCTGGCGCCCGTGGCGCGCAGCATGACGGGCGTGGACCTGTCGCCCGGCATGCTGGACGCGGCGCGCAGGCGCGACCTGTACACGACCCTGGCCTGCCAGGACGTCACCCAGTTCCTGCAGGGCGGCGACAGCCTGTTCGGCCTGGTCGTGTCCACTGACGTGTTCATCTATATCGGCGATCTGGACCCGGTGTTTGCCGGTGTCAGGCGCCGCATGCCGGCCGGCGGGCTTTTCGGCTTTTCCATCGAAGCCTGTGAAGGTCCTGATTTCGTTTTGCAGGCCACACGGCGCTATGCGCAGTCGCCAGCCTATATCCGCCGCCTGGCCGCGGCACACGGGTTCGAAGTGCTGGCGCTGCACCCTACCGCCATCCGCAAGGAACACGAGCAGGACACGCCCGGCTACATCGCCGTGCTCAAGGCCCGGTGAGCACCACAGAACCCGACAGCCCTGTGGTGCGCCGTATCGCGCATCTGGACATGGACGCGTTCTACGCGTCGGTGGAACTGCTGCGCTACCCGCAACTCAAGGGCCTGCCGGTGGTGATCGGCGGCGGCCGTCGGCGGCTGGACGAGGCCCTGGCCGAACAATAC
>CAZUJD010000283.1:0-4120 GCA_964620025.1 uncultured Ramlibacter sp.
CGGAGCCGCGCTCGCGCATGGTCTCGAGCATGGTTGCATCGGTGCGGCGGCGCTGTTTGGCGGTGCCGGCGCCATTGGCCCGGCACTGCAGTCCGTGGGCATTGGCTGGGGCTATCACCTGTTCAACACGGTGCCCTATGTGCTGACGCTGCTGATCCTGGTGTTGACCTGCAAGCCGGGCAGCGTGGCGGCGGGCAGCCCCGGCGAGCTTTCTTCAACCCGCTAGAGGTATCCACATGTCAGGACTCGGAGGACTCAACAAATCCAGCCACGGCGTGGTGATGGGCCTGGTGCAGCTGCAGCTGCCCGTGGTGGCAACACCCGCCGACCTGGCCGCGCAGACCCGGCGCATCTGTGACATGGTGGCCAAGGCCCGCCGCAACCAGGGCACCATGGACCTTGTCGTGTTCCCGGAATATTCGCTGCATGGCCTGAGCATGGACACCAATCCCGCGCTCATGTGCACGCTGGACGGCCCCGAAGTGGCGGCTTTCAAACAGGCCTGTGTGGCCAACAACATCTGGGGCTGCTTCTCGATCATGGAAGCCAACCCGGAGGGCAACCCCTACAACAGCGGACTGATCATCGACAACACGGGCGCCATCAGGCTGTATTACCGCAAGCTGCACCCCTGGGTGCCGGTGGAGCCCTGGGAGCCGGGCAACCTCGGTGTGCCGGTGTGCGATGGACCCAATGGCAGCAGGATCGCCCTGATCATCTGCCACGACGGCATGTTCCCCGAAATGGCACGCGAGGCCGCGTACAAGGGTGCCGAAATCATCATCCGCACGGCTGGCTACACCGCGCCCATCCGCCATGCCTGGCAGATCACCAACCAGGCCAACGCGTTCCAGAACCTGGCCTGCACCGCCAACGTGTGCATGTGCGGCAGCGACGGCACGTTCGACAGCATGGGCGAAGGCATGTTCTGCAATTTCGACGGCACGGTGCTGGTGCAAGGCGGCGGCCGTCCCGACGAGATCATCACCGCCGAGCTGCGACCCGACCTGGTGCGCGAGGCGCGCCGCGGCTGGGGCGTGGAAAACAACATCTACCAGCTCTATCACCGCGGCTATGTCGCAGTCAGGGGCGGCGCACAGGACTGCCCCTACACCTACATGCATGACATGGCCGCAGGCCGCTACAAGCTGCCGTGGGATGTGGCGGTGACGGATGGCAGCAGCTGCGGCTTTGCGCCGCCCACGCGCAGCTACCAGGGCCCGCAAGCCCATCCGCTGGTGCCAGATTCGCAGCCCGTCGCGCTGCGCAAAGTTGCATGAAGAAGACCATGGAACGCTTTGTTCAAGCCAACCCCTACCCCTGGCCCTGGAACGGTGACCTGCGTCCTGACAACACCGCGCTGGTCATCATCGACATGCAGACCGACTTCTGCGGAGTGGGCGGGTATGTCGACAAGATGGGTTACGACATCTCGCTCACCCGCGCGCCGATCGAGCCGCTGAAGAAGCTGATGGCTGCCGCGCGCGCGGCAGGCTATACGCTGATCCACACCCGTGAAGGCCATCGCCCCGACCTGAGTGACCTGCCCGCCAACAAGCGCTGGCGTTCGCAGCAGATCGGAACCAACGGCGTGGGCATTGGCGACGACGGGCCCTGCGGCCGCATCCTGGTGCGCGGCGAGCCCGGCTGGGAAATCATTCCCGAGCTGGCCCCGCTGCCGGGTGAGGTGGTGATCGACAAGCCGGGCAAGGGGTCGTTCTGCGCGACAGACCTGGAGCTGATCCTGCGCACCCGCGGCATCGACAACCTGATCCTCACCGGCATCACCACCGATGTCTGTGTGCACACCACGATGCGCGAAGCCAACGACCGGGGGTTCGAATGCCTGCTGCTGTCCGACTGCACGGCTGCCACGGACCGCGGCAATCATGAGGCTGCATTGAAGATGATCACCATGCAGGGTGGCGTGTTCGGGGCGCATGCCACGTCTGCGGCGGTGCTGGAGGCACTCGCGTGAGTCTGCCCACTGGCACCACGCGGCAAGGCGGCGCCGGCGGGCACAGCCTGCGGGCCGCAACCACAGGGGAACCCGCATGAAAGTAGAAACGCTTCCCCAGCCGACCGGTGCCATGGCGCTGGAAACCTTCGGCCTGACCAAACGCTTCGGCGCCTTCACAGCACTGGACAACGTCACCATGAAGGTGGCGCCCGGTACCGTGCATGCCCTGCTGGGTGAAAACGGGGCGGGCAAGAGCACGCTGGTCAAGTGCATTGCGGGCTTTCACCGCGCCGAGGCCGGCAGCGTCATGACCGACGGACGCGAACAGGACATCGCCAACCCCGTGGTGGCACGCGCCCTGGGCATTGGCATGGTGTACCAGCACTTCACGCTGGCACCGGGCATGACCGTGGCCGAGAACCTGCTGCTGGCCGGCGGCCAGGTGCCCGGGGTGATCAACTGGAAAGACCAGCGCGCCGCGCTGCAGCGCTTTCTGTCCAGCACGCCGTTCAGCCTGGACCTGGATGCACGGCCGTCCGAGCTGGCCGCGGGCGAGAAGCAGAAGCTGGAACTGCTCAAGCAGCTGTACCTGAAACCGCGCCTGCTGATCCTGGACGAACCCACCTCGGTGCTCACCCCGCAGGAGGCCGACGAAGTGCTGGGCCATGTGCGCGAGTTTGCGCGCAGCGGCCAGTGCACCGTGCTCATCATCACGCACAAGTTCCGTGAAGTCATGGCCTATGCGGACGCCGTGACGGTGCTGAGACGGGGCAAGGCCGTTCACCACTGTGAGGTCTGGGCCACCGACCCGCACCTGCTGGCCCAGGCCATGGTCGGCGAGACCACAACCGACACCCCATCGCGCGAGCCCTCTGTGGCGGCCGCTGACAAGTCCCGCACCGGCGCCGCCGTGGCGCTGGATGTGCGCGGCCTGCAGGCGCCGGGTGACCGGGGCCCGCTGGCGCTGCATGGCATCGACCTGCAGGTGCGCTCGGGCGAGGTGCTGGGCGTGGCCGGTGTTTCCGGTAACGGCCAGCGCGAGCTGGTGGAAGCCCTGGTGGGCCAGCGCCCGCGCCTGGCCGGCGAGGTGCGTGTGATGGGCGAGCCCTACCGTGCACGGCGCGAGGAAAACCGCCGCCTGAAACTGCGCAGCCTGCCCGAGGAGCCCTTGCGCAATGCCTGCGTGGGCGACCTGAGCGTGGCCGAAAACATGGCACTTCGCGACTTCGACCAGCCCCCGCTGGCGCTCAAGGGCGGCTGGTTGCGCTATGGCACCTGGCGCGAGCGCGCCCGCCAGTGGATCAGCGAATACGGCATCAAGACGCGGGGCGAGAACGCTCCCATCCGCGCGCTGTCCGGCGGCAATGTGCAGCGTGCCGTGCTGGCGCGCGAACTGGCCGGCGAAATCAACGTGCTGATCGCAGCCAACCCGGTATTCGGGCTGGACTTCGCGGCGGTGAAGGAAATCCACAGCCGCATCCTGCAGGTGCGCGAGCGCGGCGGTGCCGTGCTGCTGATCAGCGAAGACCTGGATGAGCTGCTGGAGCTGGCCGACCGCATCGTGGTGATGAGCGAAGGCCGCATCGTCTTTGAAACGCCCGCCGAGGGCGCCGAGCGCCACGTGCTGGGCGCGCACATGGGCGGAGGTCACCATGCCTGAAGTAGCAGCCAACCCGTTCGCCTACCCCTTCAACGTCGCCACCACGGCGCTGGTCATCATCGACATGCAGCGCGACTTCATCGAGCCCGGCGGCTTTGGTGAAACCCTGGGCAATGATGTGTCGCTGCTGGAGGCCATCGTGCCGGCCTGCCAGGCCGTGCTGGCCGCGTGGCGCGCAGCGGGCGGCCTGGTGGTGCACACGCGCGAGGCCCATGCTGCAGACCTGTCGGACTGCCCGCCGGCCAAACGCAACCGGGGCAATCCGAGCCTGCGCATCGGCGACGCCGGGCCCATGGGCCGAATCCTGGTGGCGGGTGAGCCGGGCAACCAGATCATTCCTGCACTGGCGCCGGTGGCCGGCGAGATCGTGATTGACAAGCCGGGCAAGGGCGCGTTTTACGCCACGCCTCTGCACGAGCAGCTGCAGCAGGCCGGCGTGACGCACCTGCTGTTCATGGGCGTGACCACCGAGGTCTGCGTGCAGACCAGCATGCGCGAGG
>CAZUJD010000284.1:0-4116 GCA_964620025.1 uncultured Ramlibacter sp.
GCTTCCTGATAGATTGGCCGATGTCGAGCTTTCACTTCGCGATCTGGTCACAACAGGTGTCAGTAGAACGTGATTACTCGCAGCTCCCGCCTCTCGAGTTGATATTCCGGCGCCAGGAAATTGCGGGCTGACCGGCCGTTCTCGAGGATCCATGTGTTTGACCTCCGCCCCTGGTGAATCCCGCACTTGGAGCTACCGCATTTCTTGCTCGACCGACATCATCTCGGACGACCACCGCGCGCCCAGTTCCACACCCCAGCGCGTCCAGTGCTCCACCGTCACGCGTACATCTCCGGCCCCTTGACTGCCTTGCTGCGATTCTCCGAGTTCGTCACCGGTAGCTGGTGATTGCGGTTTTTCAAGCAATTGGCACATTCTCGCCGCCGTTGAGGTATCCAGGCCTAGGCACCCGAGGTGGGCGCGTTTTTCAGCGGCCCCAGATGGTCCACGTCGATGTCTAAGGGGTCGGTCAGTTCATCCGTCGAGTAACTGGATTCGCTTCCATCGTTCAGCTGCGTTACACTGTAGTGGCGCATCGAGACGGTACTACCCAATAGGGCGCCGCGGTGCAAAGAGCAAAGGCCTCCCTATGGAGGCCTTTTGCTTTTGCGGAGACAAACCCGCGCCCTGGAAACCGTGAAACCACATAGGAGGTGGTCCGCCGAGCGGAACGCACTTGGCCAGCCACCACGCGGCCGGAGACAGGGCTGTATTGCGGCAGGATTTTGTTAGGCCACGAGGAAATCATCCATCAGCAGTATTCAACGAGGCGTTAAGAGTCCCACCACTAAGAGCTCACTCATCTCGGACATTTGATGGACACCAAACTCGCCCCAATTCTCTTAGTGGCAATGCTGTTAAACAGTGAACCCCACCAGATTTGGCCGTGAAGCGGACTTCCGATTTGATCCAAAGTTTGGATATCCGTCATGGGTTTTCTTGAGTAGTTATTTCCATAAGCTTGCGGATCTAATCTCTGAGCAGGAGAAATGGACAACAAAATGTCGATAGTAGGCTAGAAAGCTAAATACCGGAATTTCCCCGCGCCGCGCTGGAGGCCCTGCGCGAGCCACTGGAGACGGGCCACATCACCATCTCTCGCGCCGCGCGGCGCTCAGAGTTTCCGGCTCGCTTCCAGCTGGTCGGTGCCATGAACCCCTGTCCTTGCGGCTACCTCGGGTCCACCCTGAAGGCCTGCCGCTGCACGCCCGACCAGGTAGCGCGCTATCAGGGCAAGTTGTCCGGTCCACTGCTGGACCGCATTGACCTGCATATAGAAGTGGCAGCGATGGCGCCCGATGCACTGCTGGGCACGCCGACCGGCGAATCGACGGCCGCCATCCGGGACCGGTGCACCGCCGCCCGCACGCGGGCCCTGCAACGCCAGGGCCAACCCAACCAGGCCCTGCAGGGCGCAGACATCGACACCCACGCGGCACTGGATGAAGCTGCCCGCCAGTTCCTGAACACCGCCGCCGCCCGGCTGGGCTGGAGCGCCCGCGCGACGCACCGGGCGCTGAAGGTGGCTCGCACAATCGCCGACCTGGCTGGATCTGCTACGACGCAGACGGTCCATGTCGCCGAAGCGGTGCAGTACCGGCGGGCGTTGGTGTCGGGATAATCCGGCCGATGACCACACAGTCACCCGCACCCGAACACAGGTACGAACGCGCGCGGGTGGGCTGGCTGTCCGTCACCCAGCTCATCACCTGGGGCAGCGTGTTCTACACCTTTGCCCTGCTCATGGAGCCGGTGGAACGCGACCTGGGCCTTTCGCGTGCGCAGTCGTCGCTGGCGTTCAGCCTGGCGCTGCTGGCCGAGGGGCTGCTGGCCTACCCCGTGGGCCGCTGGATTGACCGCGGACACGAACGCGCCGTCATGACCGGCGGCTCGCTGGCGGTGGCGTTGTGCCTGCTGGCGCACAGCTTCATCACCAGCATCGCCCAGTTTTACGCCGTGTGGCTGGCGCTTGGCGCAGCGCTGTCGGCCACGTTGTACAGCCCGGTGTTTGCGGTGGTCACGCGCCGCTACCCGCACGACTTTCGCCGCGCCATCATCACGCTCACTTTCCTGGGCGGGCTGGCCAGCACGGTATTCATTCCCCTTTCGGCCTGGCTGATCCATGCACTGGGCTGGCGCCATGCGCTGTGGGTGCTGGCGGCCATCCACCTGCTGGTGTGCGTGCCGGTGCATGCGCGCTGGCTGCGCGGCGCGCCGGCGCGCGCCCTGCCCGCCTCCCCGCCGGGTCACGCCGGTGGGACGCCGGGCCTGGCCCACCACCTGCGCAGCGCGCCATTCCTGCTGCTCGGGGTGTTCGTGGTCATCATGATGGCCATCACCGCAGCGTTGCCGGCCCATATGGTGAGCCTGCTGCGCGAAAACGGCCTGTCCGAAGTGTGGGTGGTGGCCATTCCCGCCAGCATCGGCATCATCCAGGTGCTGGGCCGGCTGCTGCTTTATGTGTTTGAAAGCCGCTACGACGTGCACCTGGCCAACCGGCTGATTCCCTGCCTGATCCCGCTGGGGCTGGCGGCACTGTTGGCCGGTGGCGGCCACGGCTTGGCCGCGCTGGTGTTCGTGGTGCTGTACGGTCTGGGCAACGGCATGCTGACCATCGTCAAGGGCACGGCCATTGCGCTGTATGTGGGCCGTGACCATGTGGCCGCACTCAACGGCGCCTTGGGCCTGCCGCAGGCTGCGGCGCGCGCCGCAGCCCCACTGGCCCTGGGCCTGTTGTGGAGCCGCGAGGCCGGTTACACCGTGGGGCTGTGGGGCCTGCTGGGCGCCAGCATGCTGGCCGTGGTGGCCTTGCTGATGGCGCAGCGTTCTGCGTCCAGGGCACGCGCACGGCCCGCGCAGCGCTAGGCCCGCGCAGGCGGGTGCTTACAGGTTGGGGGCCAGCAGCCGCAGCAGTTCGGCCGGCGTGGCGCCACGGCGTGCGGCCAGGTCACCCAGCTGGTCATCACCGATGCGGCCCACATTGAAGTAGGCGCTGTCCGGGTGGCTCAGATAAAAGCCACTGACGCTGGCCGCCGGCGTCATGGCCAGGCTTTCGGTCAGGCCCATGCCCACTTCGTCGCACTGCAGCACGTTGAACATGTCGCGCTTGACGCTGTGATCGGGGCAGGCCGGGTAGCCGGGCGCGGGGCGTATGCCGATGTATTTCTCGGCAATCATGTCTTCGTTGCTCAATGCTTCGCCGGCCGCATAGCCCCACAGGTCGGTGCGCACGCGGTGGTGCAGGAACTCAGCAAATGCCTCGGCCAGCCGGTCGGCCAGGGCCTTGAGCATGATGGACGAGTAGTCGTCATGGTCGTCCAGGAAATACTTGTCCTTCTTCTCGGCGCCAATGCCCGCGGTCACGGCAAACATGCCGATGTAGTCCGGCACGACGCCGCGCGGCGCGATGAAGTCGGCCAGGCAGCGACTGGGTCGCATCACACCGTTGACGGCCTGCTTTTCGGCCTGCTGCCGCAGGCCATACCAGGTCATGGCCACCTGGCTGCGCGTTTCATCGGTGTACAGCTCAATGTCATCGTCGCGCACCGTGTTGGCCGGCCAGAAGCCCATGACCGCATTGGCCGTCAGCCAGCGGCCTTCGATCAGGCGTTGCAGCATGCGCCTGCCGTCGCTGAGCACGCGCTGGGCTTCAGCACCCACGATTTCGTCCTTCAGGATCGCGGGGAACGGCCCGGCCAGGTCCCAGGTCTGGAAGAACGGGCCCCAGTCGATGTAGCGGGCCAGCTCCGCCAGGTCAGCGTTCTTGAACACGCGCCGGCCAATGAACTTGGGATGCGGCGGCTGATAGCCCGCCCAATCCACCGGCGTCTTGTTGGCACGGGCCTTGGGCAAAGGCCACAGCGGCACCTGCTTCTTGCCGGCATGCTGGGCGCGCACCTTGTCGTAGTCGGCGTTGACTTCGGCAATGTATTTCGCTGCCTGGTCGGACAGCAGCCCCTGGGCCACGCTGACGCTGCGCGACGCGTCGGGCACATACACCACGGGTCCTTCGTAGTGCGGCGCAATCTTGACCGCCGTGTGCACACGGCTGGTGGTGGCGCCGCCGATCAGCAGCGGGATCTTGCGGATGCGGAAGTGGTCGTCCTTCTGCATCTC
>CAZUJD010000285.1:0-373 GCA_964620025.1 uncultured Ramlibacter sp.
CATGAACGGCCGGACCACCGGCCTGTTCCACGGCCTGCAACGTTCCGGGGTTTTCTGGGACAATGCGGGCCGATTGCTTTTCAGCAAGCCCCCAGGTCCGCCGCCGTAGTTCAATGGATAGAACGAGCGCCTCCTAAGCGCTAGATACAGGTTCGATTCCTGTCGGGGGCGCCATGCCCATCGGGTCACCCCCCAGCGCCTGCGCCTTGGGCCCGCGGCTCCCGCAGGGTACGGCTGAGCAGTACCACCGGCAACAGCCCCGCCAGCACCAGGGCCAGGGACGGCAAGGCGGCTTCGCCCAGGCGCTCGTCGCGCGCCAACTGGTAGGCCACCACCGCCAGCGTGTCGCTGTTGAAAGGGCGCAGCACCATGG
>CAZUJD010000285.1:383-832 GCA_964620025.1 uncultured Ramlibacter sp.
AGTTCCTTCATTACATCCACAAACACCAGCAGCGCGGCAGCGGCCGTAGAGCGGCGCAGCAGCGGCCAGTGCACCCGGGCCATGAGGCCCATGCCGGCGGTGCCCAGCATGCGGGCCGAATCATCCAGGCTCAGCGGAATGCGGGAATAGCCGCTTTGGACCGATTGCAGCGCGACCGCACAAAACCGCACCAGGTAGGCCCACACAATGCCCATGACGGTGGCCGTCACCCAATACCCCGCGCTGGTCTGCGGCGCGGCCGCCTGCAGCCAGCCCACCGGCAGCAGCAGGCCCACCACGATCACCGCACCCGGTACGGCGTAACCCAGCCCGGCCAGCTGCACCACGCCACGCGTCAACGCATCGGGTGCGCGCCTCAGGCTCCAGGCCAGCAACACAGCCAGGGCCACAGCCAGTGCCGCACTGAGCAGCCCCAGGCGCACGCTGTT
>CAZUJD010000285.1:842-4094 GCA_964620025.1 uncultured Ramlibacter sp.
CACAAACCGGTCCCAGGGCAGCACCGTCCAGTCTGCGGCGAGCGGACGCAGCATGAACAACACCGGCAACACAAAGCCCAACACCACCGGCAACGCGCACACCCCCCAGGCCAGCACCGCACGGCGTCCGCCCAGGCGCACCGGCTGTGCTTCGGCCGAACCGGCGCGCCCACCACGCCCGGCGGCAAACCGCATGCGTGTCTGGGCACGATGTTCCAGCTTGAGCAGTACGGCCACCACCAGCAGCAGCATGGTGGCCAGCTGCGCCGCGGCCACGCGGTTGTCCATGGACAGCCAGGCCTTGTAGATGCCCGTGGTAAAGGTCTGGATGCCAAAGTAACTGGACACCCCGAAATCAGCCAGCGTCTCCATCAGGGCCAGCGCCACGCCGGCAGCCACGGCCGGTCGGGCCAGCGGCATCGCCACAGAGCCGATACGCCTTGCCAGCGGCGCGCCAAGCAAACGCGCGGCCTCCATCAGGTGGGCCGCACGTTCACTGAGTGCCGTGCGCGCCAGCAGGTACACGTAGGGGTACAGCGCAAACACAAATACCCAGGCCGCCCCCCCCACGCTGCGCACCTCGGGAAACACCCGGCCCTGCAGGCCAAAGGCTGCACGCACGGTGCTTTGAAGCGGGCCGCTGAACTGCAGGAAATCGGTGTAGGCATAGGCCACCACATAGGCCGGCATGGCCAGCGGCAGCAGCAGCGCCCATTCAAACGTGCGCCTGCCGGGGAAGTCGAACAAGGTCACAGCCGCCGCCGTGCCTGCTCCCACCACGGCCACGCCCACGCCCACCATGGCACACAGACGCAGCGTGGTCCAGGCGTAGTCAGGCAACACGGTGCGAGCCATCTCGCGCAGGATCTGCGCGCTGGTCGCATCCCACTGCAGCCACGACGCCAGCACGGCCAGCACCGGCAGCGTCAGCACCAGGGCCACCACGATCAGCAGGAAGGTTTGAAGCCGGCGCTCGGGCATGAAGAAGGGATATGGAGGCAGTTGGCCATGTGATGCAAATGAGAATTGTAAGCATCTACAATCAGGCGCATGTACCTTGAGGTCTCCCAGCTGCGTGTGCAGTACCCTGGCCGCAACCGCGCGGCGGTGGACGACGTGTCAATTGGCCTGCGCGCCGGCGACATCGGCGTGCTGATCGGTCCGTCGGGCTGCGGCAAGACAACGCTGCTGCGCGCCGTGGCCGGGCTGGAGCCCGTGGCGGCTGGCGAGATCCGCCTGTCAAAGCAGGTGGTGGGCAGCGCGGTGCACAGCACGCCCCCCGAGCAGCGGCGTATCGGCATGGTGTTCCAGGACTACGCGCTGTTTCCGCACCTGGACGTGGCGCACAACATAGGCTTTGGCATCCACCACCTGCCCCGCACCGAGCGCCAGACCCGCGTGGCCGAGGTACTGGCCCTGGTGGGCCTGGACGGCAGCCAGAAGCGCTTTCCGCATGAACTGTCGGGCGGCCAGCAGCAACGTGTGGCGCTGGCCCGCGCTCTGGCGCCGCGACCGCAGCTGTTGCTGCTGGACGAGCCCTTTTCCAATCTGGATGTGGACCTGCGCGAACGCCTGGCACACGAGGTGCGCGGAATCCTGAAAGCTGCCCAGGCTACCGCCCTGTTCGTCACGCACGACCAGCTGGAGGCGTTTGCCATTGGAGACGCCATCGGCGTGATGCATGAAGGCAAGCTGCACCAGTGGGACGATGCCTACACGCTGTACCACCGCCCCGCCACGCGCTTTGTGGCCGACTTCATCGGCCACGGCGTGTTCACACCCGCCACTTTGCAGCAGGCGGGCGGCCAGGTCGTGGTTCAAACCGCTCTGGGCGAGCTGACTGATGTGGCTGAATGCCCCCTGCCCGGCGCCTTCCCCTCGGGCCGCTGCGACGTGCTGCTGCGTGCCGACGACATCGTTCACGACGACGACGCGCCGGTCAAGGCCGAGATCATCCGCAAGTCGTTCCGCGGCTCGGAGTTTTTGTACACGCTGCGCCTGCGCACCGGTGAGACCGTGCTGGCCCACGTGCCCAGACACCACGACAACAGGATCGGTGAATGGATAGGCATCCGAGCCGAGGTGGACCATGTGGTGACGTTTGACCGCGTGTGCCCCGCCAGTGGGGAGCTGTGCCGGATGCCGTGCGATCCGGCCGCGATTGGCCAGGACTGCGCAGCGTCAGCGCCCTGACACCCGCAGGGCCTGCACCGCATCACGCAGGTCCACCGCCCAGCCCCGCCGGTCCCGGCCTTGCGCGCGCTGCATCTCCCCATACCGCACCACCGCCACCGTTCCCGGCGTGGTCAAGGTGCGCCAGATCGACCCGATCAGCGTGTCGTCCCCGATGTAGCACGGCGCCAGGCTGGTCTGCCCGGTACGCCCGTCAATGAAGCTCAGCGCGACCGGTTGCACAGGCGCATCCGCCGAGATCGCGGCCTGGATCAGGTTGGCATGGAACGGCAGGAGGCTGATGCCATCGCTGGTGGTGCCTTCGGGAAACACCGCGAGGATCTCCCCGGCCTTCAGGCTCGCAGCCATGTGGTGTACCACGCGCATGGCGTCGCGGCGCGATTCGCGTTCGATGTACAGCGTGCCGGCGCCGGTGGCCAGCGTGCCGATCAGCGGCCAGCCTTTGAGTTCTGACTTGGAGACAAAGCGGCAGTGCCGCGCAGCGTGCATGACCAGGATGTCCAGCCACGAAATGTGGTTGGCCACCAGCAGCACCGGTCCGGCCTCCGGAGGCGTGCCGTGCAGCTGCAGGTCAATGCCCAGCACCGCCAGCATCTGGCGCGCCCAGACCTGCACGCGGGCATCGCGCTGGTCTTGCGACAGGCGCGGGAACACCAGCACGATGGTCAGCCAGCCGGCCACGGCATGCCACAGGCCGCGCAGCAGCGCCCAGGCAGCGGCCAGGGATTTCATCGGCCCCGGCCTCCGCTAGGCGTCCCGGCCTTCGTACGCCATCTGGCCGCCCGCGATCGTGCAGCGCACACGCCCTGGCAGCTCGTAGCCCGAAAACGGCGTGTGTTTGCCCTGGCTGCGCAGCGCATCGGGTTGCACCGTCCAGACAGCTTGCGGGTCAAAGATGCAGACGTCGGCCACACCCCCTTCCACCAGCTGGCCGGCGCTGGCCTGCAACGTGCCCAGGGCAGAGCCCAACACGCGCGCGGGCTCACTGGTCAGCACGGCCAGCGCGCCCGCGAGGCCCGTGCCGCTTTCCTGGCCCCAGTTGAGCGACAGGCTCAGCAG
>CAZUJD010000286.1:0-4086 GCA_964620025.1 uncultured Ramlibacter sp.
CGCTGCTGCACAGCGTGCTGGCCGCGAAGTACAGCATGGGCGTGGTGGCCAGCCCGATGTCGATCACGTCCACCCCGGCAGCCGTCAGCCCGCGCACCAGCGCGGCGCTCAGGCCCGGCCCGCTCAGGCGGCCGTCCCGGCCGACTGCCACCGTGGTCTCACCTTCGCGCAGGGCCACCGTACCGAAGGCACGCCCCAGCGCCTGCGCCACCTCTTCGGTCAGGGTGGAAGGCACAACGCCACGGATGTCATAAGCCTTGAAAATCGAAGGAGAAAGCTGCATGAAATGAGGTCTTTGCGGCAAGTAATGGGACCGCGAGATTGTAGGCCCCACCCCCTGCCGGGCACATGTCCGGAAACGGCTGGTCGAGGCAGGGGCGCTGCGTATCATGAGCCCATGCCCGCCGACAACTCACCGCTGCAACCCGACGCCTGCTACCTGGCCCTGAAAGCGCGCGACGCCCGCTTTGACGGCAGCTTCTTCACGGGTGTCACCTCCACCGGCATTTATTGCCGCCCCGTCTGCAAGGTGCGTACGCCGAGGCGCGAGAACTGCCGTTTTTTTGGCCATGCCGCACAGGCTGAAAGTGCCGGCTTTCGCCCCTGCCTGCGCTGCCGGCCCGAACTGGCCCCGCAGGCCCTGACCTGGTCCATCCAGGACGCCAGTGCCATCCTGGCCCGCCAGGCCGCCAGGCTGCTGGACGAGCCGGACGCCTGGGAGAATTGGACCCCCACGCTTGCCGCTTCGCGTGCTGCGCTGCCCGCCGAGGGGGCGCGTTTTGCCTTGGAGCGGCCCGGCGGCAAAACAGTTTCGCGCCGCGATCCAGTCATTGCGAACTTGGCCGCCCGGCTGGGCGTGAGCGACCGTCATGTGCGCCGCATTTTCGAGTCGCAGTTCGGCGTGTCGCCCGTGCAATACCTTCAAACACGCCGGCTGCTCACGGCCAAGCAGCTGCTGGCCGATACCGACCTGCCCATCACGCAGGTCGCTCTGATCAGCGGCTATGCCAGCGTTCGCCGTTTCAACGCAGCCTTTCTTGAACACTATGGGCTGAACCCCACGCAGCTGCGGCGCGAGGGCAGCGACCGCCCGGCCAGCCGCGCCCAGGGCACTGCCGTAAGGCTGGGCTACCGGCCGCCCTATGACGTGCAGGCCATGCTCGGCTTCTTCCGCAGGCGGCTGATGGACGGAGTTGAATACGTCGCCGAAGACGCTGCCGCACCGGCCCTGGGCCGCACGTTGCGCGTGGACGCCGGCGGCAAGACCTACACGGGCTGGCTGGTGGGCGAATTTGACACCCAGCGCCACCAGGTCACGCTGCGCGTGAGCGACACCCTGCGCGAAGTACTGCCCCTGGTGATCCGCCGCCTGCGTGCCGCGCTGGACCTGGACGCCGACCCCGCGGCCATCAACGCCGTGCTGCACGGCGCGTTCCCGCTCGGCGACGGCCTGCGCGTACCCGGCACCCTGGACGGCTACGAACTGGCCGTGCGCGCGGTACTGGGCCAGCAGATCACGGTGGCCGCCGCACGCACGCTGACCCAGCGGATGGTGGACCGGTTCGGTGAACCGGTGGCGACACCGTTCGCGCAGCTCACGCGCCTGTTCCCCGCGCCCGCCGTGCTGGCACAGGCCGCAGGTGATGCGCTGGGCCAGCTGGGCATCGTCAGGCAGCGCCAGGCCGCCATCGTCGGCATCGCGCAGGCTGTGGCCGACAAACGCGTGGCGCTGCACGGCGGTGCCGATGTGCAGGCCACCATCGCCGCACTGAAGGAGCTGCCCGGCATCGGCGACTGGACGGCCCAATACATCGCCATGCGCGCACTGCGCTGGCCGGACGCCTTCCCCGCCGGCGACGTGGCGCTGCAAAGCGCCCTGGGCGTGCGCGCCGACAAGCACCCGGCCCGCGCCGCCGAAGCAGCGTCGCTGGCCTGGAAGCCCTGGCGCAGCTACGCCGTGATCCGCGCCTGGTCGGCACCAGTGAGCCAGGACACACCGAAGGAACAGCCATGAAATACGACAGCTCCATCGTCCAGACCCGCTACAGCAGCCCGCTGGGCCCCATGATCGTCGCTGCCACGGCACGTGGCCTGGCCGGGGTGTGGTTTGCCGGGCAACGCCACCTGCCCGACCACGCGGCCTGGCCCCAGGCACCCAACCATCCAGTGCTGCTGCAGGCCACGCGGCAGCTGGCCGACTACTTTGCCGGCAGGCGCACCACCTTTGACGTACCGCTGGACCTGCAGGGCGGCACGCCGTTCCAGCAATCGGTGTGGCGCGCACTGCTGGCCATACCGCGCGGGCGCACTGTGAGCTATGGCGCCCTGAGCCGCGATGTGGGCCGCCCCGCCGCCGTGCGCGCGGTGGGTGCCGCGGTGGGCCGCAACCCGCTGAGCATCGTCGTGCCCTGCCATCGTGTGCTGGGCTCGGATGGCTCGCTCACCGGCTACGCCGGGGGGCTGGACCGCAAGACCGCGCTGCTGCAGCTGGAAGGCGCATTGATCGCCGGTGCGCATCAAAGCCGCTGAAAAATAGCATGGCGCCAGACCGCCGGTGCGCCCCGGTTTGCCACGACACTCAACCCATGACTGCTGCCCCCACGCCCCGCCCTGACCTGATGCGCCGCCAGGCGCTGTCGGACTTCCTGACACTGTCCGCGCTGTGGGGTGCGTCGTTCCTGTTCATGCGGCTGGCCGCCAGCGAATTTGGCGCACTGCCAACAGCCGGCCTGCGCGTGGGCATTGCAGCGGCCTTCCTGCTGCCCATCCTCCTGTACAACGGTCAATGGCAGGCGCTGCGCTCTCGCCTGTGGCCGATCCTGTTCGTGGGCCTGCTCAACTCGGCCATTCCCTTTGCCCTGCTGGCCTGGGCAGTGCTGTCGCTGAGTACCGGCATGACGTCCATCCTCAACGCCACGGTGCCCATGTTCGGCGCGCTGGTGGCCTGGGCCTGGCTGAAAGACCGCCCCAACGCATCCCGCCTGCTGGGGCTGGTGGTGGGTTTTGCCGGTGTGGCCCTGCTGGCCTGGGACAAGGCCAGCTTCAAGCCCGGCGGCACCGGCTGGGCCGTGGTGGCCTGCCTGGTGGCCACGCTGTTCTACGGCATTGGCGCCAGCTATACCAAGCGCTACCTGACGGGGGTGAACCCGCTGGCCATCGCCACCGGCAGCCAGCTGGGCGCCACGCTGGGACTGCTGGTACCGACACTGTGGCTGTGGCCGGCCGGCACAGCGGGCCTGCGCGCCTGGGGCGCTGTGATCGGGCTGGCCGTGCTGTGCACCGGCATCGCGTACATCCTGTATTTCCGGCTCATCGCCAACGCGGGGCCGGCCAGGGCGCTGGCTGTCACTTTCCTGATCCCGGTGTTTGCGGTCTTCTATGGCGCCATTGCCCTGGGCGAAGCCATCACGCTGTGGATGCTGCTGTGCGGCGCCATCATTGTGCTGGGCACGGCGCTGGCCACCGGCATGCTGAAGCTGGGCAAGCCCTAGGCGATCCGGCTGAAGGCAGGAAATTTCCTACACCGGCTTAAGCAGATTCCCGCCACGGCGCCAACCCGCGGCGCCGTAGATTGGTATTGGTCCCCAACCGCAGCCACCCAACCCGCCGGAGCCCGCCATGCACACTGCCTTCGTTCCCAACGCCGTCTTCGCTGTTTCAGCCGTCCGCGCCGGCCGCCCCGTGAGCCAGGGCGACGCCAGGGACCCGGTCCCCGCCTGGGCCCGTCCGCAGGTGGCCTGGCCGTTCCAGGCGTGCAAGCCGCTGTCAGCGCGAAACTCGGTGCGGCCGCTGGCACCGTCAATGCGCGGATAAACACCCCAACAAAAAGGGCCTGTTGCTTGCGCAACAGGCCCTTTGATTCTGGCGGAGTGGACGGGACTCGAACCCGCGACCCCCGGCGTGACAGGCCGGTATTCTAACCAACTGAACTACCACTCCTGGTAGCAGTAACGTTCGCTCTTGCGAGCCAAGTCGCCTGCCTTGCGGGCTGGCTGTTACTGACTTGTGCCTGGTTAACCGGGGAGGTTAATTTGGCGACCCTACGGGGATTCGAACCCCGGTACTCACCGTGAAAGGGTGATGTCC
>CAZUJD010000287.1:0-4076 GCA_964620025.1 uncultured Ramlibacter sp.
CATGCTCACGCCAAACACCGTGAGTGGCAGGCCGCGCTTTTCAAATTCGCGCAGGATGCGCCACACACCCACGCGCGAACCGTATTCGTAGATGCCTTCCATGCTCAGGTGGCGCGCGGGATAGGCGGCCGGGTTGAACATTTCAGACAGGAACTGTTCCGAGCCGGCATCGCCGTGCAGCACGGCGTTTTCGCCGCCTTCCTCGTAGTTCAGCACAAACTGCACCGCAATGCGGGCGTTGCCGGGCCATTGCGCGTGCGGCGGGTTGCGGCCGTAGCCGACCAGGTCGCGCGGATAGGGCTGGGTGGTGTCGTAGGTGGTCGGCATGTCAGGCAAGTGCGAGTGCGATGTCGTGGGTGGGGACGGTGCGGTCAAAAGCCAGGCTTTCTTCCACATGCAACAAATGTTCCGTCATCAGCTGGACGGCGCGTTCCTCGTCCCTGGCGGCCAGGGCCTTGACGATTTCGGCGTGCTCGTCGTTGGAGTGTTCTGCCTCGGTGCTGCTCTGGTACATGAGCGTGATCAGCGCGCAGCGCGAGATCAGTTCCCCCAGCATCTGTGCCAGCACCTCGTTGCCCATCAGCTCGGCCATGCGCACATGAAAGTCACCCAGCAGCTCGGTGCGGCTGGCGGCGTCATCCTTCTGCACGGCGGCCTTTTCCTGGGCCACATGATCCTTCAGCGCGCGGATCTTGGCGGGCGTCACCTCGCGCACGAAGGCGCGGGTCATTTCGGCCTCCAGCATGCGGCGTACGGCGAACACCTGGCGGGCCTCGGCGGCCGAAGGCGCCGCGACAAACGCCCCGCGCGCGGGCTCCAGGCGGATCAGCCGGTTTTGCGACAGCTGGAACAGTGCCTGGCGCACCAGCGTGCGCGACACGCCAAAATGGTCCGCCAGCTTCTGCTCGGCCAGCTTGGTGCCGGGCAGCAGCTTGTGATCGACGATGGCCCGCGTCAGCGACTCGACGATATGGCTGGTGGTGGATGTCTCCATGCGCCGCATGATAGCTGCAAACAGGAAAAGTGTATACACTTGTGTCGACCGAATTTCCGTCGACCAAGTATGAGGAGCCTTCATGGGCCTGAGCACACATGTCCTGGACACCGCCCACGGCTGCCCTGCCGCCGGCATGGCCGTCACGCTGTACAAGACCGAAGGCGCAAGCGCCACGCTGGTCAAGCGGTTTCACCTCAACAGCGACGGCCGCAACCCCGACGGGCCGCTGTATGACAACGCGAGCCTGCAAAAGGGCACCTACCGCCTGGTGTTTGACGTGGCGGGTTATTTCCGTGCCAGGGGCGTGCAGCTGCCCGACCCGCCGTTCCTGGACCAGGTGAGCATTGACTTTGGCGTGGCCCACACCGACCAGCACTACCACGTGCCCCTGGTCTGTACGCCCTGGACCTACAGCACCTACCGCGGCTCGTAAGGCACGCCGTGAGCAACCTGCACCTCCATCAGCTGCTGCAGGCCCTGCAGCAGGGCCCCGCCGTGCTGGTGAGCGTGCAGGACGTGCGAGGCTCCGGCCCGCGCGAGGTCGGTGCGTGGATGGCGGTCATGGCTGGCCAGACCATCAACACCATCGGCGGCGGGCACCTGGAATTCCAGGCGATTGAGGAGGCGCGCCGCCTGCTGGATGGCGGTGAAGCCACCACGCGGCGCTATCCGCTGGGCCCGAGCCTCGGCCAATGTTGTGGCGGCGTGGTGCACCTGCGGTATGAGCCTGTCACGCTGGCCGACGCGCCCGTACTGGCGCAGCGGCTGCGGGTCCCCGCGGCGCCGGTCGCCCTGTTTGGCGGCGGCCATGTGGGCCAGGCGCTGGTGCAGGTGCTGGGCACGCTGCCGTTGTCCGTGACCTGGGTGGACAGCCGCGACCAGGTGTTTCCCGCCACGGTGCCGTTCAACGTGCGCTGTGAGCATTCCGACCCGGTGCAGGCCGCGGTCGCGGATTTGCAATCCGGTGCATGCGTGCTCATCATGAGCTTCAGCCATGCCGAAGACCTGGACGTGGTGGCCGCCTGCCTGCGCCGCCTGCGCGAGCGCAATGACCTGCCCTACATCGGCCTGATCGGCAGCAAGAGCAAATGGGCGACGTTTCGCCACCGGCTGCAGGAACGCGGCTTCACGGCCGCCGAACTGGCCCGCGTGACCAGCCCCATCGGCCTGCCCGGCATCACCGGCAAGCAGCCTGAAGTCATTGCGGTCAGCGTGGCGGCACAGTTGTTGCAAGCCCTGGCACCAGCCTGACTCCGGGAATCCTGCATGGCGCTCCAGCCTGAAACTGCATACACTTCAGTCCACCAGCCGCAGCGGAGCCATCAAGTGTTCGCGGCCCCATGTCTGCTCAGAGCGCCCGCGGTGGTGAGCAGGCGCTAAGGTTGAGACATGGAAAGCTATTTTCTCGACTGGGCCAACCTGCTGCTGCGCTGGGTCCACGTCATTACCGCCATCGCCTGGGTCGGCTCGTCGTTCTATTTCGTCTTCCTGGACAGCAGCCTCACGCCGCCTGTTGATGAAGACCTGAAAAAGCAGGGCGTGGGCGGCGAGCTCTGGGCCGTGCACGGCGGCGGCTTCTACCACCCGGTCAAGTTCAATGTGTCGCCGCCCAAGCTGCCGGGCCATCTGCACTGGTTCTACTGGGAAAGCTACAGCACCTGGCTGAGCGGCTTTGCGCTGTTCACGGTCTCCTACCTCTGGAGCGCCAGCACCTACCTGATCGACAAGAGCCTGATGGACTGGTCGCCCGGCGCGGCCATTGGCGTGGCGGTGTCGTTCCTGGCCGTGTTCTGGATCCTTTACGACCTGGTCTGCCAGTACTTCGGGCCCCGTAAAAACGGTGACGCCATTGTGGGCGTGCTGGTGTTGGGGCTGGTGTGCGTGGCGTCCTGGCTGGCCTGCCACTGGTTTGCCGGCAGGGCTGCGTTCCTGCTGGTGGGCGCCATGATCGCCACGACCATGAGCGCCAATGTGTTCTTCTGGATCATTCCGGGACAAAAGAAGGTCATTGCCTCCATCCAGGCCGGCCAGCCGGTGGATCCCGTTCACGGCCAGCGCGGCAAGCAGCGCAGCGTGCACAACACCTATTTCACGCTGCCGGTGCTGTTTGCCATGCTGTCCAACCACTACAGCTTTACCTACAGTCACCCGCAGAACTGGCTGGTCCTGATCCTCATGATGTTCGCAGGGGCTGCCATCCGCCAGTTTTTCGTGATGCGCCATGGCTACAAGCTGGGCCGCAACCCGCACCCCCTGCCGTATGCGCTGGTCGGTGTGGCGGTGATCGTGGGCGTGATCACATGGCTCAAGCCCGGGCCGCAGCCGGTCGCGGCGACCCCGGCGGCCGCGGCGCCTGCCGCAGCGCCCGTCTATGCCGATGTGCAAAAGGTTCTGGAGCAGCGATGCTACATGTGCCATGGCGCCCAGGTGCAGATGAAGAATGTGCGGCTGGACTCACCCGATGCGCTCAAGCTGCATGCGCAGGCGGTGTACCAGCAGGCGGTGGTCACCAAGACCATGCCGATGAACAACAGCACCGGCATCACCGACTCCGAACGGGCATTGCTGGGCCAGTGGTTCCAGGGCGGGGCGCTGGTCCGTTGAGCACCCGCGCAGAAACGTCAGTTACATGTAAGTGTTGTCCACAAGACGGCTTTTCGCCATATCGCCTAAAGTGCGTGTACTGGCGATAAATCTGCCAAGGTCCGAGGAGACAACATGAAGAAGTACCTGCCGTTCATCCGCGGCGCGGCTGCCGTGGCCGCAACCCTGGCCGTACAGGCTGCGGGCGCCGCCCAGCTCGTCATTGCCCAGGTGGCGCCCCTGTCGGGGCTGGAGGCCATCCAGGGGCGGGCCTATTCAGCTGGGTTGCAACTCGCGTTCAGCAATGCCAACAAGGGTGGAGGCGTGGGCGGTCATACGTTCAGCCTGGTGCGCAAGGACGATGGCGGCCGGCCTGAGGACACCCTGTCGGCCACCACCCAGATCCTGGCCGAGAGCAAGCCCATTGCCCTGGCAGGGTATTTTGGCAACCGCAGCATTGCCGAGCTGGTCAAGTCGGGCATCCTGGAAAAGGAAA
>CAZUJD010000288.1:0-4035 GCA_964620025.1 uncultured Ramlibacter sp.
GCCGGGTTTGCCGTCACGACAGGCCGGTCCGGCTTGCGTGGTCTTCATCAGGAACTTCTGCATGTCCCACGCGCCTGTGGGACAGCGCTCGGCGCACAGGCCGCAGTGCAGGCAGACGTCTTCGTCCTTCACCATCACGCGACCGGTCTTGAGTTCGTGCGACACGTACAGGTCCTGCGATGTGTTCAGCGCCGGCGCCTTCAGCCGCCTTCGCAGTTCGGCCTCTTCGCCGTTGGGCGTGAAGGTGATGCAGTCCATGGGGCAGATGTCCACACAGGCATCGCATTCAATGCAGGCCGGTTCGGCAAACACGGTCTGCACGTCGCAGTTCAGGCAGCGCCGCGCCTCCTTGAAGGCCGTGGCGGCGTCAAAGCCCAGCTCCACTTCAACCTTGATGCTGGCCAGGGCCTTCTCGGCCTGGGCCCAGGGCACCCTGAAACGCAGGTCGTTGGAGGTGTCGTTGTCGTAGCTCCACTCATGAATGCCCATCTTCTGGGACATCAGGTTGGTCATGGGATCTGGCCGCGCGGCAATGTCTTCGCCATGGAGCAGCCGGTCGATCGACACGGCGGCCTCATGCCCGTGGGCCACTGCCGTGATGATGTTCTTGGGGCCAAAGGCGGCGTCACCGCCAAAGAACACGTTGGCCACGCTGGACTGGTGGGTGTCCTTGCCCAGCACGGGCAGACCCCATTCGTCAAAGGCGATGCCGCAGTCGCGCTCAATCCAGGGGAAGGCATTTTCCTGGCCCACGGCTACCAGCACCTCATCGCATTCAAAGAACGCGTCGGCCTCGCCCGTAGGCACCAGGCTGCGCCGGCCCTTGGCGTCGTACACGGCCTTGACGATTTCAAACGTCATGCCCAGCAGCTTGCCGTCCTGCTGCACAAAGGCCTTGGGCACGTGGTAATTGATGATGGGAATGCCCTCGTGCTGGGCGTCCTCCTTTTCCCAGGGTGAGGCCTTCATTTCATCAAAACCACTGCGTACGATGACCTTCACGTCGGCGCCGCCCAGTCGCCGGGCCGAGCGGCAGCAGTCCATGGCGGTGTTGCCGCCGCCCAGCACGATCACACGCTTGCCGATCTGCGTGATGTGGCCAAACGACACCGAGGCCAGCCAGTCGATGCCGATGTGGATGCTGGCGGCGGCCTCCTTGCGGCCGGGCAACTGAAGGTCGCGCCCGCGCGGGGCGCCGCAGCCCACGAACACTGCGTCATAGTCCTGCGCCAGCAAGGCCTTCATGGAATCAACGCGTTCCCCACTTCTGAAGCTCACGCCCAGGTCCAGGATGTAGCCGGTTTCTTCGTCAATCACCGACTCGGGCAGCCGAAACCGCGGTATCTGCGTACGGATGAAACCGCCCGCCTTGGCCTCGCCGTCGTACACCGTCACGTCATAACCCAGCGGCGCGAGGTCACGTGCCACAGTCAGCGACGCGGGACCGGCACCAATGCAGGCCACCCGCTTGCCGTTCTTCTTCGTGGCGGGCTTGGGCATGCGCTGGCCCACGTCGTCCTTCATGTCGGCCGCCACGCGCTTGAGCCGGCAGATGGCTACTGGCTCGGGCTGCTGGGCGTTGGCTTCCTCTACCCGCCCGCGGCGGCAGGCCGGCTCACACGGCCTGTCGCAGGTCCGACCCAGGATGCCCGGGAACACATTGGACACCCAGTTGACCATGTAGGCGTCGCCATAACGGCCCTGTGCGATCAACCGTATGTATTCGGGAACGGGGGTGAGGGCGGGGCAAGCGTACTGGCAATCAACGACCTTGTGGAAATAGGCCGGGTTGGCAATGTTGGATGGCTGCAAAGCTGTCTCCTTGCCACGCTGCGCACCAGGACGGTGCTGGCGGGTGGGCCAGTCTAAGCCTGCGATACGCCGCTACGCTCCCCGGGGAATCCCGAGGGTACGGCTTGCGCTTCAGCGCATGGCAGCCGGATCGCCCAGGACGGCAGACTCATAGGCGTGCAGCGACGGCAGGCCGCCCGTGTGCAGGAACAACAGCCTTTCACCTGGATTGAAATGGCCCTGTCGGGCCAGTCCTATCAGTCCGGCCATGATCTTGCCGGTATAGACCGGATCCAGCGGAATGCCCTCTGTGCGCGCCAACAGCTGCACGGCTTCGACCATCGCGGCATTGGGCACGGAGTACTTGGGCTGCCAGTAGCCGCCCACGCAGGTCACGTCTTCCGGACGGACGGTCAGGCCCAGCTCCAGCAGATCAGCGACAGCCTGCGCCTCGCGCAGCACCAGGGGCTGCTGGTCGACCGGGTCGCGGCTGACGCCGATGCCCACGATGGGGATGCGGATGTGGTTGCCCAGAAAACCGGCGACCAGACCGCCATGTGTGCCCGAACTGCCCGAACCCACCACCACGCGGTCGATCTGCACACCCTGCTCAAACAGCTGCTGCTGCAACTCCTGCGCGCAGGCCACATAACCCAGCCCGCCAATGGCATTGGAGCCGCCGCCGGGGATGATGTAGGCCTTGCGCCCCAGCGCGGCGACCTCGTCGGCCATTTTCTGCATGGCTTGTGCCATGTTGCTGCCGCCGGGCACGACGGTGATGGCCTCCACCCCCATCAGGCGGAACATGAAGTTGTTGCCGCTGGCGCTGGCGTCATAACTGCCGGCCACGCGCTCCTCGATCACAAAGCGGCATTTCAGCCCCTCCTTGACCGCCGCCGCCAGCGTGATGCGGCAGTGGTTCGATTGCGGGGCACCGCAGGTCACCAGGGTGTCAGCGCCCTGGGCCAGCGCATCGGCCACCAGGAACTCGAGCTTGCGCGTCTTGTTGCCGCCGGGAAACAGGCCCAGCATGTCGTCGCGCTTGATCCAGATGTCGGGCCCCTGACCGCCCGGGCAGCTGGCGGCGAGAGCCCGGGAGAAGTTCGGCAGGAACTCCAGCGGGGTGGCAAAGGGGGTGTAGCGGCGGCGGGGAAAGCGTGAAAGGTCCATACGCCATTGTGCCGCGCCCGCAGCTAGGCCATGGCGTGCTCGGTCAATGGGCTGCCCTGCTGCCAGCCGGCACCCCAAGGCACCGGTGGCAACCATGCCCCACGGGATCCGGCCCGCAGGCCCGGATCTTGAAGCGGCCGCCGCTGCGCCATGTCGTGGCCGGGGCCGGCCAGCAGGCCCTGACTGGCGCGGGCACTGCGTTGCGCTTCGGCCAGGATCGCTTCGTACAGCTGTTGCTGGTCACACTGCACCGCACGCAGTTCGTGCGCGATGCCGCGACCAAAGACCAGGGGTCGGTGCGCGGTATGCAGGGCTGGGGCAGGCCCGCTCGCAGGAACCGGGGGCATGTGGCTTCTCCTTGCGTGAATCGGACGATCACGCCCGAGTACCGGGCGTGCCGTGCGGTCATGCTAGGCAGCCCCGCCCCCGCCGCCTACCTATGCATTGGTCTGAGCCAGCGCGGCAAATGCGCGCACCACTTCCGGTGGCGCCTGCACCAGTTCGATCAGCACCCCCTCACCGCCGATCGGCAGCTCATCACTGCCCTTGGGGTGCACGAAGCAGATGTCAAAGCCGGCAGCGCCCTTGCGGATGCCGCCCGGTGCAAACCGCACGCCCTTGGCGCCCAGCCAGTCCACGGCCGTGGGCAGGTCGTCGATCCACAGCCCCACATGGTTCAGCGGCGTGGTGTGAACCGCCGGCTTTTTGTCGGGGTCCAGCGGCTGCATCAGATCGACCTCGACCTTGAACGGGCCGCTGCCGATGGCGCAGATATCCTCGTCCACGTTCTCGCGCTCGCTTTTGAAGGTGCCGGTCACTTCCAGGCCGAACATGTCCACCCACAGCTTTTGCAGGCGCGTCTTGTCGGGGCCGCCGATGGCGATCTGCTGGATACCCAGGACCTTGAACGGGCGGCTCATTGTGCAAACTCCACAATCGGCTGGTCCACCGTCAGCGATTCACCCTTGGCCGCCAGCACCTTGCCCACCACGCCGTCGGCGGCGGCAAACAGCACGTTTTCCATCTTCATGGCCTCGATCACGGCCACGCGTTCACCGGCCTGCACCTTCTGGC
>CAZUJD010000289.1:0-4032 GCA_964620025.1 uncultured Ramlibacter sp.
CGGCCACCAGTTCACCGCTGTGCGGATCAAGCATCGCAGCGCGTGAGCGCATGCCGCGGGCGGCCTCGGCCATGCGCTGGGCATCGTGCAGTATGTCCTCCACATCCGCAGGGTCGCTGGTCAGGTGCACCACGCCCACACCGATGTCGGCGCGCAGCTCGATGCGCTGGCCATCGTGGCCATTCACCTCCACCGGCCTGCGCAGGCTGCTGGCCACGCGCAGTCCCAGCGTGCGCAGCCAGGCCGGCGAATGGATGGTTTCCACCAGCGTGATGAAGCAGCGGTCGTAGTAACGGCCGACGGGATTGACGACGCCCACCTGGCGCTGTATCCGCGTGGCCAGGTGGATGAACATTTCATTGAGCCCGCTGGTCCCCGCCTGGGCCTGCAGCCGCTCGGTGTCAAACACCATGATTGCCAGTACCGCGCCGTCGCGCCGTGTGCGCCGGCGTCGACGCTGGGCCTTGATGAGCTTCTTGACAAGGCTGATGCCGCTGTACAACTTGGTCACGGGGTCAAACTGCGACGGCGTGGATTCTTCGGGCCGGACCCGACGCTCGTGCCGGTTGCGCTGCCACAGCATCATGCCGATGACAGCCACGCACAGCGCTGTACACAGCGCAAACAAGGCCTGCAGCCCGGGATTGATACCGGGCAGACCGATGGCCAGAGCGTACAGACCACCTATGGCCGGCAGCATCAACAGGCAACCCATGGCGATGCCCAGCGCCAGTCGGTCTCCCAGCAAAAAACCGCGCAGGCCGAGCCAGAACACCAGCACGGTATTGATCAGGCACAGGCCTGCAGCTGCGGGTAATTGCTGGTCAAACGGGAGTGCCAGGCAGGCCAATCCGAGCACGGGGGTAACCAGAGCCGAGATTTGCAGGCTGACGGACATGAAACGGTCACGCTGGTGGGCAGACAGCCAGCCGCGGATCCAGTAATTTCCCATCCCGCTGCACAGCGGCCCGATCAGAACCTGCACCACGCGAAGTGCGCGACGGTCCAGCGCGGGATCAATGGCCAGTGGAATGCCGCTGAGCGCCAGCACGAATATCAGGGTACCCAGGTGATACGCCAGGCCCTGCGCCGCACCCACGCTGCGGACCATGATCGCATCAGCCAGGCCGACGGCCACCACGGCGCCGATGGCGCCCACAGCCATACTCCAGATCACCAGCTCCAGCGCGCTCATCGGGCCCTTTCGTTTGGCAAAATCATTATGGGGGTTGCATGACGCTCGTCACCATGCGGGGTGACCCGAAGCCGGCTTGGCCGACAATGCTGTTCCCCGTGTTGTGAATCATCTGCTTCCATGGTCACCCAGCTCCAGCTCCTGAATGCGTTTGACACCTTGCTTGAGTCCCAGCGCTTTCGCGACTACGGCCCAAATGGTTTGCAGGTGGAGGGCAAGCAGGAAGTGCGCCGGATCATTTCAGGCGTGACGGCCAGCCGTGCACTGATCGAAGCAGCCATCGCGGCCCAGGCCGACGCGATACTGGTGCACCACGGATTGTTCTGGCGCGGCCACGATGGGCGCGTGACGGGCTGGCTGAAGCAGCGACTCGGGTTGTTGCTGGCGCACGATATCAATCTTTACGCTTACCACCTGCCGCTGGACGCCCACCCCGAACTGGGCAATAACGCGCAGCTGGGCCGGGTGTTGGGCCTGCGTACGACCGGCCGGTTTGGCGAGCAGGACCTGGGATTTGCGGGTGAGCGCTCTGACGGAAGCAGTTTTGACAGTCCCCAGGTGCTGGCTCGCCACATAGAACTCGCTTTGGGGCGTGCTGTCACACTGGTGGCCGGGCATGACCGGCCGGTGCGCAAGATGGCCTGGTGTACCGGAGGGGCGCAAGGCTACTTCGAAGCGGCCATTGCAGCAGGTGTGGACGCCTTCATCACGGGCGAAATTTCGGAGCCCCAGGCTCACTATGCTCGCGAGTGCGGCGTGGCCTTTCTGGCCTGCGGGCACCATGCCAGTGAGCGTTACGGTGCCCCGGCGGTGGCTGCCGAGGTGGCGAACCGGTTCGGGCTGGCGCATGAGTTTATTGACATCGACAACCCCGCATGAAGCCTCTAGCCATCACCCTGGGCGATGCAGCCGGCATCGGGCCTGAAATCATCGCCAAGGCGTTCCGCGACGCGCCGCAGGTGACATCAGGCTGTTTTGTGGCGGGTGACGTGGCTGTCATGCGCCGGGCTGCCAACGCCATTGTGGTCGCGGGCGGCGTCACGCTGCCGGTTGCCGCGATCGCAAGCCCGCACGATGCACTGGCGCTGCCTGCGCGCTGTATCGGGGTGCTGCAGGTGCGCCCCGCGGCCGATGTGCCGCCCTGGGGGCAAGTCAGCGCTGCATGCGGTCAGCTGGCTGCGGACTGCGTGGTTTGGGCAGCGCGCGCTGCCTTGCGTGGTGACATTGCTGCGATGGTGACCGCGCCGCTGCACAAGGAGGCTCTGGCGGCAGCCGGCGTGAAGTTTCCGGGGCATACGGAATTGTTGCAGGCCGAATCGGCAGCCTGGCTGCAGCAGCCGGTGGAGCAGGTTCCGGTACGCATGATGCTGGCCAATGAAGAGCTGCGCACCGTCCTGGTGAGCATTCATGTCTCGTTGCGCGCTGCCATTGACGCCGTGACCTTTGGCAATGTATTGCAGACCCTGCAGATCGCAGACGCCTCACTGCGACGGATGCTGGGTCGATCCCCGCGCATGGCGGTAGCCGGGCTGAATCCCCATGCGGGAGAAGGTGGCCTGTTCGGTCGCGAAGAACTGGACGCCATCGCTCCTGCCGTACACGCCGCGCTGGCAGGGGGGCTGGACGTGACCGGTCCCCTGGCGCCTGACACGGTGTTCATGCGTGCCCGCCAGGGTGAATTTGATGTGGTGGTGGCGATGTACCACGACCAGGGCCTGATCCCGGTGAAGTACCTGGGCGTGGAGCAGGGCGTGAATGTCACGCTGGGGTTGCCGCTGGTGCGCACCAGCCCTGATCACGGCACGGCGTTTGACATCGCAGGCACCGGCCGGGCGGACGCCGCCAGCCTGGTGCAGGCGATCCTTGTGGCCAGACGCCTGAGCGGCGACAGCCCTATTTCCTGAGCGCGTCGCGGATCTCGCGCAGCAGCTGGACGTCTTCCGGTACGGCCGCCGGCGCAGGCGGGGCGGCGGGTTCCTCGCGCTTCAGGCGGTTGATCTGCTTGACCATCAGAAAAATGATGAATGCCAGGATGGCGAAATTCACCGCCACGGTAATGAAGCTTCCGTAGGCCAGCACCGGAACGCCGGCCTTTTTCAGGGCGTCCAGGGTCATGGCGGTGCCCGGCGGCACGCTGCCCAGCACCACGAACAGGTTGGAAAAATCAAGCTTGCCTACGATCGCCCCGATCACCGGCATGATGAGGTCGCCCACAACCGAATCAACAATCTTGCCGAAAGCGGCGCCAATGATCACGCCGACCGCCAGGTCGATCACATTGCCCTTGACCGCAAACTCCTTGAATTCCTTCAACATTCCCATGCTTCGTACTCCTTGTAGTGGGGGCTTTGGAGTATTCCCGGATCGCACGGTCTGTCAAGGCTCGCGGGCGCATTGAATTCGCCCGATCCGCTCAGCTACAATCGCGGGTTGACCCTAATACCGCGACCAGCATCGAGGATCCCCCATGAGTGATACCCCAGTCGACACCAGCAAGAGGACGTGGTTGATCGCGTCCACCTGTGCCGGTGCTGTGGGCGGCGTGGCAACCGCCGTTCCCTTTGTCAGCACTTTCCAGCCTTCTGAAAAAGCCAAGGCGGCCGGTGCGGCTGTTGAAGTGGACATCTCGGCGCTCAAGCCGGGTGAGAAGCTCACCGTCGAATGGCGCGGCAAGCCCGTGTGGATCATGAAGCGCACGCCGGAACAACTGGCGTCGCTCAAGAAACTGGACACCCAGGTCGCCGACCCCAAGTCCGAGCGCAAGGCCTATCCCACCCCGGATTACGCCCGCAACGAAACCCGTTCCATCAAGCCCGAGGTCTTCGTGGCTGTCGGCA